>JBHALC010000145.1:0-10128 GCA_041827565.1 Erysipelotrichaceae bacterium | reverse complement strand
CTTTCTAGGGCAATTGATGAAATTGGAAATATAAAAAGAGCAGTTAATTCAAATGTATTTGAGACTTTAATCCATAGTATTATTGGACAACAAATCACAATTCAAGCACAGAAAACGATTTGGGAAAGATTACAATCGTTAGTATCTGAAATTAGTCCGGATAAAATATTGAATCTTGAAATAGAAAAGTTAAATCAAATTGGGATTCCTAAAAAGCGTATTAGTTATATTTTGGATATAGCACAAAAAGTATATGATAAAGAAATTGATTTAGATAGTTTAAATCAAAAAAGTGATCAAGAAATAATTGATATTTTAACTTCTTTTAAAGGTATTGGTGTTTGGACAGCAGAAATGGTATTAATTTTTGCGTTGAATCGTAAAAATGTGTTTAGTTATGGTGATGTTGCAATTCATCGTGGTCTTAGAATATTACATTCTCATAAAGAAATTGATAAGATAAGATTTGAGAAATATCGAAGACGATATGCACCTTATGGAAGTATTGCAAGTTTATATTTATGGGAAATTTCTAAAAGTAAAGTAGAGGAAAAATAAATGGAAAATTTTGTCGTCTATTCAACGATGATTGGTAATATTAAAATTGGCTATATTAATCATGTAGTAACAATGATTCAAAAAGTAGAAGAAGATGAAACTTTTGAGAATCGAAATTTATTTACAGATGATGTATATGTACAGTTACAAGAATATTTTTCTGGAAAACGAAAAAAATTTGATTTTGATTTAGAAATCAAAGGAACAGAATTTCAAAAAAAGGTGTGGTATGAACTGCTTAAAATTCCTTATGGCGAAGTCATTACTTATAAAGAACTAGCTAAACGAGTTGGAAATGATAAAGCAAGTCGAGCTGTAGGGAATGCAAATAATAAAAATAAAATTGGAATTGTGATACCATGCCATCGTGTTATTGGTTCCAATCATAAATTAGTTGGATATGCAGGTGGATTAGATATGAAGCAGTTTTTAATTGAATTAGAAATAAAAAATAGTGGAAAATAATAAAAACCACTATTTTTTATTTCTAAAATGTAAAATGGAATGAAAATGTGGTATAATAACACTCAAAGAGAGGTTTTTATTATGCAAAAGATACCAAGTCATTTAGCTATTATTATGGATGGAAATGGACGCTATGCTAAAGCGAAGGGATTGCCTAGAAGTTTAGGTCATAAAGCAGGAAGTGAAAATGTGAAGAAAATTGCGTTATCTGCAAATAAAATGGGAATTCGATTTTTAACATTATTTGCGTTTTCAAGTGAAAACTGGAAAAGACCACAAAAAGAAATTGAATACTTATTTAAGTTACCTAAAATATTTTTTAATTTGTATTTGAGGGAATTAATGGATAATAATATTAGAATTGATTGTATTGGGTTAATTGATAGTTTTCCTAAAGAAATGAAAGAAGTAATTGAAGATGCAATTGAAAAAACAAAAAACAATACTGGATTAACTTTATGTTTTGCATTAAATTATGGTTCACAACAAGAAATTTTATATGCTGCTCAGTCATATGCTAAGCATTGTTTAGATGAAAACAAATTAATTGAAACGGATGTTGAGAAGTTTAATCAATATTTTTTAAAGCCGGACTATCCGTTTGTTGATTTATTGATTCGAACTAGTGGAGAATTAAGGGTTTCAAATTTTTTATTATGGCAAATTGCTTATGCTGAATTTGTGTTTGTGGAGAAACATTGGCCCGAGTTTGATGAGGAATTATTAAATGCATGTATTGATGAGTATACGAAGCGTGATCGTCGCTTTGGAGGTTTAAATGTTGAAGAATAGAGTAATAACTGCAATTATTGCTGCAATAGTAGGTGTAACTTGTATTTTAGGTGGAGAGATTTTTTTTCATTTACTAATCTCTGTTGCTATATTATTGATTGGTGAAGAAATAATGAAAAGTTATCATAAAAATAAAATGACTTTTTCGTTATTTTTGATGATTGTTTTACCTTTAGTATCTTATGGGGTTATCGTATTTAATATTGATAAATTGGCATTATTTTTTATTCCAATCTTAATATTAATTGCATTTGTTTTTGACAAAAATATGAGTTTAAAAGATGTATTGTTTGGATTTTTTCATAATACATTTACACTTGCGGTTGCAATATCTATTTTTTATATATATAAAGTGAATCCACTTTATATATTCTATGTAGCACTTTGTACTTTTGGAAGTGATACTGGTGGTTTTTTTGCTGGGAAGTACTTTGGTAAGCATAAACTGGCACCTGTGTTATCTCCGAAGAAAACAATTGAAGGTGCAATTGGTGGATGGATATTAGGAGGAATTTCTGCATTAGTATATGCGTATATTATTTTGGGGCAATTTAGTTTAATATTTATAATTGCTTCCATTGTGTTACCACCAATTTCACAATTAGGAGATTTAGCTTTTTCAAAATTTAAACGAGAATTAAATTTGAAAGATTTTTCTAATCTATTACCAGGGCATGGTGGTGTACTGGATCGATTAGATTCGCTGTCATTTACACTTGTTATTTTTATGGTGTTAATGAGTTTGTTATAGGAGGTTTTATGGATAAAATTATATCAATTATTGCTTTTATTTTTGTAATGGGAGTGATAGTGTTTGTACATGAATTAGGACATTTACTGGCTGCTAAAAAATATGGTGTTTATTGTAGTGAATTTGCAATTGGAATGGGACCAAAATTATTTAGTTTTCAAGGGAAGGAAACGAAGTATACACTTCGTTTGTTACCGATTGGTGGTTTTGTTGCAATGGCTGGAGAAGAAGATAATCAAGAAGGAATGGAAAATATTCCATTTGAAAGAACGATTAACGGGATTAAGAAAAGATATAAAATTATTGTCCTATTAGCTGGTATTTTTATGAATATTCTTTTGGCATTTATGATTAATACTGGAATTTACTTATATCAAGGTAGAGCACGAGTAGATGGACCGTTAAAAATTGAATCGGTTGCTGAAAATTCAAATGCTAGTAAAATCGGATTTAAAAAAGATGATGCGCTTACTAAAATCATTTTAGATAACAATAAAGAAATTATAGTAAAAGATTCAAATGACGCTTTAACGTATTTAGTTGCAGACAAAGTAAGCAAAGTAGTAGTACTTCGTGAAAATAAAGAAGTAGTATTAGATTATATTCAAATTGATTCAGGAAAAGAAAGTAGTATTGATGGTTTAAGTGTTATTCCTAATGTTCAAACGATTCAATGGTATGAAACACCATTATATGCAATAAAGAAAATTGGGAATGATTCAACTACAATTCTTAGAACATTATCTAATCTAATTCGTGGAATTGGATTAAAACAGATTTCTGGACCAGTAGGAATTTTTAATGTTGTGGGAAGTGCTGCTAATAGTGGTTTATTACCATTGCTTGCATTATTATCATTATTATCGTTGAATATTGGATTATTTAATGCAATTCCAATTCCGGCATTAGATGGAGGAAGAGTAGTACTAACGATTTTAGAGAAAATACTTGGTAAATATTATAATAAAAAAATTGAAACGTATTTAATTGTAGGAAGTTTCTTATTATTGTTGGGATTAATTGCGTTTACGATTTTAAATGATATTTTTAGATTGATATAAGAAGGGGATATTATGTTTTTAAAAAGAATTGAACTTCAGGGTTTTAAATCATTTGCGGATAAAACGATTGTTCATTTTGATCATAACATGATAGGGATTGTTGGTCCAAATGGTTGTGGTAAGAGTAATATTAATGATGCGATACGATGGGTATTAGGAGAACAGTCAGTAAAATCACTACGTGGTAATTCGATGAGTGATGTGATTTTTAGTGGTTCAAAATCAAAGAAAAGTGTAAATATTGCAAAGGTTAGTTTAATTTTTAATAATACAAATCGTTATTTTGATTTAGACTTTGACGAAGTTGAAATAACTCGATGTTTACACCGAGTTAATAATGAAAATGAATATTTTATTAATAAAACTCCTTGTCGATTAAAAGATATTGTGAATCTAGTTATGGATTCAGGTCTAGGTAAAGACTCACTAAGTATTATTTCGCAAGGAAATATATCAAGTTTTGCAGAGGCAAAACCTGTGGAGAGAAGAGCAATATTTGAAGAAGCAGCAAGTGTTGCGAAATATAAGAAAAGAAAAATAGAATCATTAGGGAAACTAGATCGAACAAATGAGAATTTAATTCGTTTAGAAGATATTATTATTGAATTAGAAAAACAACTTGAACCATTAAAGAAACAAGCTGATAAAGCTTCAATCTTTGTGGTAAAAGAAAAAAGATTAAGAGAAATTGAAATTAGTGTTATTGTGGATAATATTTCATTACACCAAAATACTAAAGAGCAACATCAAAATCGTATCTATGATTTTACTTTAGAAATTACACAAAAAACAAGTATTTTGGATGAAAAAGAATTACAGTCTGAATCTACTAGGAAGTCAATGTATCAACTAGATTTTGAAATTAATAAATTACAAGAAGATTTAGTTGCGCATTTAAATCGTATTAATCAATTAGAGGCTCGTAAAATTGAATTAGAAGAAAAAAGAAAATATCAAAAAAATAGTGAAGATAACCAAGTTCGCAAACAATTATTGTTTGAAGAATTACAAGAAATAAATTTTGAATTTGAGAATCGAAATGAAAGGTTGAGTCATCTGCAACAAAGTCAAAAATTTAATTTGAATGAATTAGAATCACTGAATATGCAAATTACTTCGATTAATGATGAAATTAGAAAAATTACTCATTATTTAGGAAATGTTCGAAACGAATTAACTGTAAACCAAAAGTTAATAGAACAACCTTTTTTATCACAAGTAGGGGTAAAAAACATTATGGAGGCAAAGCATATTAGAGGAATTCATAATACGATTAGTAATCTATTTGTGCCAAAGCAAGATTATGAAAAAGCAATTCAATCTGCATTAAATTCAATTATGTATCATATTATTGTCGAAAATAGTGAAGTTGGTAAAAATGCAATTCATTATTTAAAGAAAAACAATGCAGGACGAGCAACTTTTATTCCACTTGATTTATTGAAACCTCGTTTTATTTCAAAGGAAAATGAAATAGTTGCTGCAAGTGTTACAGGGTACTTAGGTGTAGCAAGTGATTTTGTTGAGTGTGACTTGAAATATCAAAATGCAAATTTGAGTTTATTGGGTAATATTCTAATTGCTTCTGATATTGATAATGCAAATGAATTGGCACAAAGATTAAAACATCAATTTAAAATTATTACCTTAGATGGAGATGTGATTCATAAAGGTGGAAGTATGTCTGGTGGTTCAATGAAGCAGAATTCATCTGTTTTTATCTTACAAAAAGAAAAAGAACAATTAACTGAAAAGGAACAGCGATATAATTTAGAATTAGAAAAATTTAAAGCTGAACATTTAAAATTAATTTCAGAAAAAAATAAATTAGAATCTGAGAATTTAAAATTACAGCTAGATTTTGCTAAGTTGTCAACAGTAGTAGAATCAATGAAGCAAAAGAAAGAAAAAATTGAAACAGAATTTAATCAAATTTCTGCTGATGGAGAATTGATTAGTGATGTGGATATGAGTTTTGTAGCGGAATTATCTAATGCTTATCAACACCAAGATGAGATGACTTCTTTAATACAAAATAAGAGGTCTATTCGATATGAACAAGCGAATCAGTTGGAATTGTTAGAACAGGAAATTCGTAATTTTAGAAGAGAAATATCACATTTAAATGCACAAAAACAGCAATCAGAGTTAGAATGTGTAAAAGCGAGCACAAAATTAGAAATTGAATTTGATATTTTAAGAAGTATGTATTCTATGACCTATGATTATGCATTAACACAAGTTGTGGATATTGATATTCAAAGTGCAAGAGAAGAAGTTTTAATACTAAAAAATGAAATTTCAAAATTAGGTAATATTAATTTAGATGCTCCACAACAATATGAAGAAGTATCAACAAGATATGAAAGTTTAAGACAGCAAACTTTAGAATTAAATGAAGCCAAATCTAGTATTTTAAAAGCGATTGATGAGATGGATGAGATGATGAAAATTCAATTCAAAGAAATGTTTAATAAAATTAATGATGAATTACATATTGTGTTTAAATCACTTTTTCCAAGTGGAACAGCGACATTAACTTTAGTTGAGCCAGATGATTTATTAAATACCGGAATTGATATTGAGGTTAGCTTCCCAGGTAAAACACTTAAAAATATTCGTTTATTCTCTGGTGGAGAAAAGGCTCTAGTTGCAATATGTGTATTATTTGCGATTATTCGTGCAAGAACGATGCCGTTATGTATTTTTGATGAAGTGGAAGCAGCATTAGATCAGGTAAATGTAGATAAGTTCGCAAATTATATTTCTACATTAAAAGATGAAACTCAATTTATTGTTGTGACACATAGACCAGGTACAATGGTTAAGTGTGATGCATTATTTGGAGTAACAATGCAACAATCGGGGGTATCAAATATTTTATCTGTTAAGATGGAAGATGCATTAAATCTTGTAAAGGAGAGTAAGTAATGGGGATTTTTAGTAGTTTAAAAAATTTGTTTTCAAAAAATAAAGATGCAAATAGTTATTTATCTGGTTTGAAGAAGACAAGATCTTCTTTTTTAGAGGGATTAAAAAAACTAGGTTTTGGATTTAAAGGTGTTGATGAAGATTTTCTAGAAGAATTATTGATTACTTTGTTGGAAAGTGACATTGGTATTAAAACAGCTACAAAAATTATAAATCGTTTAGAGGAAATTGCAAATTCTAGAAAAACAAAAAATTATGATGAAGTAGTTGAAATTTTAATTGAAGTGATGAAAGAAGTTTATGGAGAAAATACTTCTTTAAATGATCAAAATGATTTTACAATTATTTTAATGATTGGTGTTAATGGAGCAGGTAAAACAACAACTACAGCTAAATTAGCGTATAAATATAAAGAAGAAGGTAAAAAAGTTCTTTTAGCAGCCGCTGATACATTTAGAGCAGGTGCAGTTGAACAACTTGAGGTTTGGGCTAATCGTTTAGAAGTAGGTTGTGTAAAAGGAAATGAAAATGAAGATCCGAGTAGTGTAATTGTGAAGGCGATTCGTAAAGCAAAAGAAGATGGATACAATACTTTGATTATTGATAGTGCAGGTAGATTACAAAATAAGGTTAATTTGATGAATGAATTATCAAAAATGAATAAAGTAATTTTTAAAGAGGCAAATAAAGAAGCAGATGAGGTATTACTAGTCATTGATGCGACTACTGGTCAAAATGGTATTTCTCAAGCAGAAATTTTTAATGAATCATGTAATTTAACAGGAATTGTTTTAACTAAATTAGATGGAAGTAGTAAAGGTGGAATTGTAATAGCGATTAGAGATTTATTAAAAGTTCCAGTAAAATTAGTAGGTTTAGGTGAAAAACAAGATGATCTGAAATTATTTGATATTGATTCATACTTATACAGTATTGTAGAAGGTGTAAGTAATGAATGATTTTGAAGAAATTAATTTGCTATTAGATTTTTATGAAAAGCTCCTTACTCAAAATCAAATTGAGGTAATGGAATGGTATTATCGTGAGAATTATTCTTTAAATGAAATTGCAGAAATTAAAGGTGTAAGTAAAAGTGCGATTCATGATTCATTGCAAAGAAGTGTAAAGTTATTAAAAGACTATGAACAAAAATTAGAGTTAGTAGAAAAATTTAATCAAAGAAATAAAATCTATAGTCAATTAGAAAAAAAAGAAGATATTAAAGAAGAAATTAAAAAGTTGAAAAATATAGATTAGAAAACTATAAATTTTGATTGATTTATGTTAGAATATTAATGTAATTTATGTACAGGAGGATATTATGAGTAAAATTATTTCAGTAAATGCGGGAAGTTCATCTTTAAAGTTCCAGTTATTTCAAATGCCTGAAGAGGAAGTATTAACATCAGGGATTGTAGATCGTATTGGATTTGAAGATGCAACTTTTACAATTGTTGTAAATGGTGAAAAAGTAAAAGAAACAAGACCGATTTTAGATCATTCAACAGCGGTTAATTTATTATTAGAAGCGTTAGTTAAACACGAAATTGTGTCTAGTTTAGATGAAATTGCTGCAGCTGGTCACCGTGTAGTTCAAGGAGGAGATGCATTCTCATGTAGTGTAGAGGTTGATGAACACTCTGAGAAATTGGTAGAGGATTTTGGTGAATTAGCTCCTTTACATAATCCAGCAAACTTAATTGGATACCGTGCTTTCAGAGAAAAACTACCACACTGCAAACATTCATTTGTTTTTGATACAGCATTCCATCAAACAATGACAAGAGAAAGTTTCTTATTCCCAATTCCATATGAATACTACACTGATTACAAAGTGAGAAGATATGGTGCACATGGAACTTCACATCAATATGTTGCAAATCGTTGTGCAGAATTATTAGGGAAAGATATTAAAGATACTAAAATTATTACTTGCCATTTAGGAAATGGTGCAAGTGTTGCTGCTGTAGATGGTGGAAAATGTATTAATACATCAATGGGATTCACACCATTAGGTGGATTAATGATGGGAACAAGATCGGGTGATTTAGATCCTTCTGTTATTACTTATTTAGGAAAAAAATTAAATGTGTCTTTTGATGAAATGAACACAATTTTAAATAAAAAATCTGGTATGTTAGGTGTGAGTGGAGTTTCAAGTGACGCTCGTGATATTGAAAATGGAGTTGCTGAAGGAAATGAAAGATGCCAAATTACAACTGAATTATACTTAAACCGTTTAGTAAACATTGTTGGTGGATACTTATTACAATTAAATGGATTAGATGCGATTGTATTTACAGGAGGAATTGGGGAAAACGATACTCAATTAAGAGAAGCATTCGCTAAAGCTACTACTAATGTTTTAAACTTAAACTTAGATTATGAATTAAATGCAAAATCTAGAGGAAAAGAATTATTGTTATCAAAAGAAGGAGCAAACGTAAAATGTTTCTTAATTCCAACTAATGAAGAATTAGTTATTGCTCGCGATACTGCTAAAATTTTTGGTCTATAATAATGTTTTTTGAATATATTAATCAATATGAATCGATTACTATATTCCATCATGAAAGAGCAGACTTTGATGCTTTAGGCTCATCGTTTGCTCTAAAATTGTATTTAGAAGAACATTATAATAAAAATGTTCGTATAGTGGGAAATGATGCGGAGTCTATTTTGCATCATTTTCCATCAATTGAAAGTGTGAGTGATGAATTTATTTCAAGTTCATTAGCAATCATTTTAGATACAGCTAATCGTGAGAGAATAGATGATAATCGAATTTATTTAGCAAAATATCGAATTAAAATAGATCACCATATCAATGTTGATTCTTATGCAGATTATGAAATCGTAAACAGTAAAGCAGCAGCAACATGTGAAATTTTAGCAGAAATGTTCTATAATCAGAAATTGCCATTATCGAAAGAGTGCGCATACTATTTATATTTAGGATTATTAAGTGATACAATAAATTATACAACATCAAATACTTCTCCAAATACATTATTTTATGGATCATATATTTCAAAATATGTTGAAGATATTTCAAAAGTAAGTCAAATTATTTTTGACAAAACTGTAGATGAATTTAAATATGAAAATTATTTAAAAAGTAATATCGTATTTAATGGAGATACCGCATATGTAATTATTGAAAAAGAATACGAGCAATTTAATGTTAATCGTCAGAAAGCAAAAGAAATGGTATATGTCATGGCTAATATTCAAGGAATAGAAAAGTGGGCATTATTTATAAAAATGAAGAATGGATATGGTGTTAGTCTGCGTAGTAAAAAAATTTCAATTAATGAGTTAGCAAGAAAATATGGAGGTGGGGGGCATCTTAATGCTTCAGGTATTAAAGATGTTTCTTTGGAGAATGTTCAAAGTATTATTAGTGAATTAGTCTCTCTAAAATAACCCAATAAAAAAATGCATTTTGAGAAGAAATGCATTTTTTTGAATTAAAAGAGATTAAAAGAGTTGACGAGGAAGGGGGAGGTGTGGTAGTATAATTGGGTACTCAAAAAGAGTACGGAAGAACATCTTTGAAAACTAAATAGG
>JBHALC010000144.1:0-3009 GCA_041827565.1 Erysipelotrichaceae bacterium | reverse complement strand
TATACTTAAAGTTGAAAAGGATTTCAAGCAAATCGTTAGAAATTTAACTAATTGCATTAAAAAATTAGATTTAGTATAATAAATAAGTATGAATTAAGGGAGAAAACAACATGTTAAAAGAATTAATTGCAGGAATTAGTGTTGGTGTAGCAAATGCAATTCCTGGAGTAAGTGGAGGAACAATGCTTGTTATTAGTGGTGTATTTGAAAAGATGACTACGAGTGTAAGTAATGTTGTATCTAAAAATAAACAAGATCAAAAAGAAGCGATTCTATTTTTACTTAAATTAGGATTAGGAGTAGCAATTGGAATTATTGTTTTTGCGAAATTATTAAATTCTATTTTATTTAGACATATTCCAACACAAACCATTTTTTGGTTTATGGGGATGGTTGCATTTAGTGTTCCAGTATTTTTAAAAAGAGAAATGAAGGGACAGAAATTAAATTGGATTCCTTTTATTTTAGGATTAGGAGTAATTGCATTGATTACTTATCTAGCACCAGAAAAAACAGCAATTGAATTAGACAATTTACCAAGTGTCGATTTAATTCATTTATTAACGATGATTTTAATTGGAATTATTGGTGGGTTTGCAATGATTATTCCAGGAGTGAGTGGATCAATGATTTTATTAATTATTGGTAAATATTATTTATTTACAACTTATATTGCTAAAGTAACAACATTTAGATTTGATGTTTTACTATCTTTAAGTTTCATTGTAATAGGGGTATTAATAGGAATTGTGATTTCTTCTAAACTATGTAAATACTTATTTAAAGTAGCACCAAAACAAACAAATAGTTTTATTTTAGGATTAATTTTAGCAAGTGCAATTGCATTATTTCCAGTTAATACATTAATTTTAGATATTGTAAGTATTTTAACTTATATTATTGCATTTGGATTTGGAGCCTTCTTAGTTTGGTTAATGGATAAATATGCATAAATTGAAACACATGGTTATCATGTGTTTTTATTTTTATGGTATAATACTAGCGTTTTTAAGAAAGAAGGAAGTTTTATGAAATTTATTCAACCAACATGTGATATTCAAAGTTTTGATTACATTACACTAGAAATTGCAATTAAATTAACGAAAGATACATTTGAGCGAAAATTGGCAAGACAATTAAATTTAACGCGTGTTTCAGCACCATTATTCGTAGAAAAAAGCAGTGGACTAAATGATGAATTAAATGGATTTGAAAGAAGTGTTGCATTTGATATTAAAGAAACAGGAAATCATGCTGAAATTGTGCACTCATTAGCGAAGTGGAAAAGAAAAGCATTACGAGATTATGGATTTAAATTAAATACAGGATTATACACAGACATGAATGCAATTCGTCGTGATGAAGAATTATCAAATATTCACTCTATTTATGTTGATCAATGGGATTGGGAAAAAATTATCACTAAAGAAGACCGTCGTTTAGAAGTATTTAAAAATCATGTTTCTAAAATAATGAAAGCTTTAAAAGAAACAGAAGAAGTAGTATGTGATGCATTTATTCATTTAGAAAAATTTGTGGAAGAAAAGATTACTTTTATTACTTCACAAGAGTTATTAGATTTATATCCAAATTTAACACCAAAAGAAAGAGAATATGAAATTACTAAAAAATATAAATCAGTATGTATTATGCAAATTGGTAAAAAGTTAAGAGATGGAAGTATTCATGATGGAAGAGCAGCAGATTATGATGATTGGCAATTAAATGGTGATATTTTAATTTACTATCCAGTATTAGATATTGCTTTAGAAATTTCAAGTATGGGAATTCGTGTTGATGAGCATTCACTAATTATACAATTAGAAGAAAGAGGACAAAGTGATCGTTTAGTTTATCCATATCATCAGTCTTTAATTCATAAAGAATTACCTTATACAATTGGTGGAGGAATTGGACAATCTCGTATTTGTTTATTGTTGTTAAACCGTGTTCATATTGGAGAAGTTCAGGCTTCAATTTGGGATGAAAAAACAGAAAAATTTGCAAAAGAAATCGGAATTAATTTATTGTAAAACAAAAATGCTGTGTAAAACAGTATTTTTTTATGTATTGAAAAATTTTCAAATTCCTAGATACTAAACTTTTATTTTGAAGAAAAAAAGAGTATAATTGTTGTGTAATAAAAGGAGGATTTAGGTTAATGTTACATGTATTTAAGCATCCGTTAATTACACATAAATTAACTCAAATGCGTAAGAGTACAACTGGAACAAAAGATTTTCGTCAAAATTTAGATGAAATTGCAGGATTAATGGCATATGAAATTACAAGAGATATTCCATTAGTAGAAGTTGAAATTGAAACTCCTGTAACAACATGTAAAACGTACGAAATTGAAAAAGATATCATTTTAGTTCCGATTTTACGAGCTGGTTTGGGTATGGTGAATGGAATTAGTAATTTAATTCCAACGGTTAAAATTGCACATATTGGATTATATCGTGATGAAGAGACATTAGAACCACATACATATTTTGCAAAATATCCAAAAAATATGGATAAGTCGATTTCGATGATTGTGGATCCAATGTTAGCGACAGGTGGAAGTGCAATTGAAGCAATTAATTTAGTAAAACAACAAGGTGCAAAAGATATTAAATTAGTTTGTTTAGTAGGAGCACCGGAGGGAGTAGAAGCAGTAAGTAAGGCACATCCAGATGTAGATATTTATTTAGCAGCTTTAGATGAAAAATTAAATGAAAAAGGGTATATTGTACCTGGTTTAGGAGATGCAGGAGATCGTATCTTTGGAACAAAATAGAAAAGCATTAAAATTTCCTTATATGGTATTAGGTGGATTATTCTTATCTGTTGTGATAGGAATAGTGTTAGATTCATTTTTTAATACAACACCTCTTATTTTATTAGGATTGATTTTCTATACAATTATTGGAAGTTTCTTAATTTTAATAAAGGATAAGAAAAAATGAATGTAGTAAAAAAAATGGTATATCAAATTAGTGCAATTACACTTGTAGTGTCTTTAAT
>JBHALC010000143.1:0-2783 GCA_041827565.1 Erysipelotrichaceae bacterium | reverse complement strand
TATCTCAAATAAGAATTCACTACTCTCGTAAACAAAATCAACTGTATTCTATATTAGAGAAAAAAGGGTTTGATAGACCAACTACTACAATGTGGACATTAGATGATTTTATTAGAGATGAAATAAAATCAACAATAAAATTACTTGATGAAAATAAGGAAGAAGAATTCATTAAACAACAAAGCATTATTATAAATGATGTAAGAGATTTAATCTCAAAAGAAGAAACAATATTATATCCTACATCTTTAGATTTAATAACAAAAGAAGAATTTGATGAAATGAAATCAGGCGATGATGAAATTGGTTATGCGTGGATTAATGTTAATAGACTCGAAAAAGAAAACAAAAAACCTGAGAATATTACTTCAGATTTTCAAAATGATTTAATTGCACTTTTAAACAAGCATGGTATGCAAACAGATGTGAATAAAGAATTAGATGTTGCGACTGGCAAACTAACACTTGAACAAATAAATCTAATATATAAACATATGCCTGTTGATTTTTCATATGTTGATGAAAATGAAATTGTAAAGTTTTACACTGATACAGAACATAGAGTATTCCCTAGAAGTAAAAATGTTATAGGTCGTGATGTTAAAAACTGCCATCCTAGAGCAAGTGTTCATATTGTACAAGAAATTATTGAAAAATTTAGAAATGGTGAACAAAGTAAAGCAGAATTTTGGATTAACAAACCAGATTTATTCATTTATATCGTATATTTTGCAGTTAGAGATGAAAACGGAAAATTCAAAGGCATTTTAGAAATGATGCAAGATGCGACTCATATAAGAAAAATGGAAGGTTCTAGAACACTATTAACTTGGGAAAATGAACAATTACCTACAGAAAATATAGAAAATAATACTTCAGAAAATACTTTTGAATTAAACAAAGATACAAAAATTAAAGATATTTTTGAAAGGTACCCTTATTTAAAAGAAGAATTAATCAAAATTTATCCTGATATGAAAATATTAAACACTCCACTAGCAAGAGTAATGCTGCCAAAAGCAACAATATCATCCATGGTAGAAAGACTAAATATATCTTTAGATACTGCAATATCTTCAATTAAAGAAATAATAAAAAGGCACGAAAATTAATTCGTGTCTTTATTTTTGCCTATTAAATATCCACCATATTCAATTTCTTTTATTGGCTTTATCCATGTTATTCCATTATTCAATCTATTTTTAACAAGATTAAAGAATCCTTCGCCATGTTCAATAACACTACCTATTCCTGTAGCTAAAACAGGTTTTTCAAACCTACAAGCCAACGTGTTTATTAATAAAGAAATATGTATTGATGCCTCTTCAATTATTCTTTGACAATTTATTTCTCCTTTTTTACTTATCTCAAATACAACTTTGCAAAATGAAGAAACAAGTCCTCTAACATCTATATCTTTATTGTGTATTACACCTATGATGTCATATTCATTTTCAAGATTAAAAAATTTAATTACCTCATCATATAAAATAGTTTTTTCTAGTCTACCATCAATCATTTTACAAAAAACTTTTAATGATTCATGTGCAATCCAATATCCACTACCTTCATCTTCAAGTTTAAATCCAAAACCACCACATCTAAACTGTTCATTATCTTTTATTGCCAAGCCAATACTTCCTGTACCAACAATAACCATTATTCCATCTTGACCATTTAAAGAAGATTTTAAGCCAAGCATTGCATCACTAACAATATAAAACTTATACCTACTAAATGCTTCATTGCAAACATCTTCAATTTTTCTTCTAACACTTACATCTTTACCATATCCTGCATATCCAAGTACGATTACAGTATTTATATCATCAACTATCTGCAATGTTTCCTTCAATCTTTCAATAACTACTTCTCTATCGTTTTGTAAAACGTGTGCACTTTTAGTTATAATTTTGTTTAATGCAATTCCATTTTCATCATATAAAACTGCAGAAGTTTTACTACCACCTACATCTAAACTTAAATATTTCATAATTATTTACTAAATCTAAATTTTTGCCATGGTTTTATATAATCTAAAATAAACACTTCATCACTTACAACTCTACCCACAACATTACTTCTTCCACTATTAACCATATCTTTTAATGCAATTTGTAATTCACCTGCATAATGCCCATAGTCACTACTTTCAATCACAATATCACCACGCTTAATTATTTCCGGTGCATTAAATAATTTAAATTCATGACCTTTATACTTAACTCTGCTTTGAGTTGAACGAATCATATAATCATTTTTATCACCACGATTAAAATGTAATTCATCAAGAATTATTGATTTTTCAACATCAGGAATATTATCTACAAGCTCAACTTTAAAATTAACCATATCTAAACGAACTTTTGATAATGCTTCTAACTCTTCATCACTTGGAAAGCAATTAGAAATTAAAATATCATCAATATATTCAAGTGCAATAGTATGTTTTAATTGAACATCAATAGGAATGTTTCTATGCATTTCTAATGAACATAAACCATCAGTTGTTGGCCATGGTCCAAAACTACCCTCAGCTTTAGAACCAATAAAACTTGCAGTTCTTAATCCATATTTTTTAAAATTCAAAGAACATTTTTCAAAAAATTCTAATCCTAACCCACTATAATTATGAGGGTAGAAATTATGACATCCATAAAGATTATAAGCATTAGGTTTATAATCCATTATTGTATCAATTGTATGAGTATCCATACTCATGTTTATCTCAACTTTTAAACCATATGGATTGTAAGTCATTAATGATTCTTCTAAACCACGGC
>JBHALC010000142.1:0-3281 GCA_041827565.1 Erysipelotrichaceae bacterium | reverse complement strand
TTATCAACTATTCACATTTCAAATTTATACTTTTCCTTTTATTCTAGTCATTATTTTAATATTTTTCTCTATTATAAACAAACTTGGATTTGGGGATGTTGTATTTATTGGTTTAACTAGTGTATTTATTCAAAATATTGGTTTATATCTTTTAATAAGTAGTATTATTGGAATACTACTTATTAAAAAAGCAGAAAGAATTCCGTTTCTTCCTGCTCTATCCATTTCTTATTTAATTAATTTATTATTACAGAGTATTTAACTCTTCTTTTTCATCAGATTTAGAATTAGGTATAATGGCGTTTAAAATTACCCCTACAATCGCAGCAAAAGCTGTTCCTGTTAAAGTTAAAGTTGTAACACCTAAAGAAATTGAAACCACTGCTCCACCTAATCCGATTACTAACATTGCACTTGCAATAATTAAGTTTTTTTGTCTTCCAAAATCTACCTTATTATCAATTAATACTCGTAATCCATTGCTTGCAATTACTCCATATAATAAAATACTCATTCCTCCTAATACTGCTGAAGGAATCGTTGATATAAATGCAGTTACATATCCTAAAGTAGAAATTAAGATTGCAAGAGATGCCGCTCCTAAAATTACATAAATTGAAGCAATTTTAGTCATTCCAATTACACCTGTATTTTCTCCATAAGTTGTATTGGCTGGTCCTCCTAATAAGGCACTTACACTTGTTGCAACTCCATCACCCATTAAAGTACGGTCTAATCCAGGATTTTTTAAGAAGTTTCTTCCACAAATTTTACTTAATACAGAGTGATCTCCAATATGCTCTGAAATCGTAATAATTGTTACTGGAAGCATTGCCCAAACTTCAGGACCAAAATAGAATGAATATTCTTTAAATAATCCACCTGTATTAAATGGTAACATAAATTCAGGTAGTCTAAAGAATTGAGCGTTTTGTAATGGTGTGAAATCTACAATTCCAAAGAAAACAGCTACAATATATCCAAAAATAATTGCGATTAAAAATGGAATAATTTTAAAGAATCCTTTTCCAATACTTGAAATTAATGCTGCAAATAAGAAAGTAATAATTGCAACAATCATATTTCTTGGATCTCCATCTTTCACAAATCCTGCACTTTGAATCGCTGTAGGTGCTAGTCCTAATCCAATAATGGCAATCATAGGACCAATTACAACTGGAGGTAATAACTTATCAATCCAAGCTTTCCCCACAAATTTAATCACAAACCCAACAATAATATAAATTAACCCTACTAACATTAACCCAGTTAATGCCGCATCTGGCCTTCCAGAAGCAGCAGCAACTGCAACTTGTACTGCTCCAATAAACGCAAATGAACTTCCTAAGTAAACTGGTACTTTAAATTTAGTAATTATAGCATAAATAATTGTTCCTAATCCCGATGCAAATAAAGCAACTGATACAGGGAATCCTGTTAAAATTGGCACTAAAATTGTTGCTCCAAACATAGCAAATACGTGTTGGAAACTTAAGAAAAACCACGTAATTGGATTTGGTTTTTCATGAACATCTAAAACTAAATTATTTTCTTTCATAATATCCTCCTTTTTAGTTTCACACAAATCTTTAAAAAGGCATAATAAAAAATATCTTACTAGTCTCTCGGTACTAATTTAAAGATTCGCTGGTAAGATTTTAACATACATTAAACACGAATGCAAATCATACTATTTATTATATAGTTTATAAGCTAAAATTATAGTTTTACCGTCAACAATTTCACCTGATTTAATTTTATCCATAATTTCTTCTAAAGTAAATTTTAAAACAGTAATATCTTCGCCTACTTCTAAAGCTTGCTCTCCTTTACTTTTTACTTTTGCTGAATACAAATAAATTTTTTCATTACTATATCCACAAGTAGGAATAAAGTAATTTTCATAGATTATATCTTTAACTTCACACCCAATTTCTTCTTTTGCTTCTCGAATCATTGCATCATAATGATTTTCATTTTTTTCTAATTTTCCTGCTGGAAATTCTATTAAATAATCATTAAATGCATAACGAAATTGCTTAACCAAAAAATAAGTATGATCTTCATCTTCAATCGCCACACATACTCCACCATTGTGATTAATAATTTCACGATATTCTAAATGTTGTCCATCAATTTCTATTTGATCTTTATACACATTTAATACTTTCCCCTCATATATCACTTCTTGATTAATTTGTTTTTCCATTTCATTCACCTCGAAATTATTCTATCATACTAAATAAAAAAAAGCTATATCATTATAGCTTTTCTTTTGAATCTTCAAACTCTTTAATTTGAGAAAGGATGTCGTTACAGCAAGAGGAAGATTCTAATATTCTAAACCATTCTTTTGTCTCAATTAATTTTAATAATGTTGATAAAGCACCTAAATGTGATGAGTGATCTGTTGCACTAAAACATAAAATATAGCGAACAATATTCTCCTTAAATAAAACAGGTTTATTTAAAATTGCTATTCCAATACCAGTTTTATTTGCGCCACATTCAATACGCGTATGAGGAAATGCAATTCCTTCGCTTAATATATAATAAGAAGCATCATTTTGTAATTGATTAATCATTTCATCTAAATAGTTTTGTGTATAGTATTCAAGTTCAATTAACGGCTGACTTGCCTTAGTAATTGCATCTATTGCATCTTCAACTTCAAGATTAAATAATATTGCTTCTTCCACAATAATATCTGATAATCTTAATTCTACTTCTTTTTCTTCTAAATTGGTATGATTTAAAATATCATTTTGAATTTTAGAAAGAGTTGTCCCATCAACATAATTCCCAACAATTGATAGCACTTCTTGTACATTAGGTAAATCAATTTGATTGGATTTACCAAGATAATAATAAACCTGATTACTTAATCTTCTTTTTTCTAAACGAGATAAAATTGGTTTAACCATAAATACTTTCTTTTCTTGTTCTAAAAAGATATCTGAAGTACTAGAGAAAATAATATCCACTTCTGAAAGTAACTCATTAATCTTTAATGAAGATTTCGGTTCTAAAAACTTAATATCTGGAAATAATTGTTTTAACTGTGTATATAATAATGCACTTGTTCCAAGTCCACTATGACAAATAATTGCAGCTTTTACTTTACTTTCTTCAACATTTTCAATGATTGAAGAAAAATGCATTGTTAAATATGCAATTTCATCTTCTGAAATTTCCATTTTAAAATTAGATTCAAAATCTTTTAATACAGTTTTAACTAAATTAAATAAATAATCATATTCATGTTTAATCGAATTTGTTAA
>JBHALC010000141.1:0-5361 GCA_041827565.1 Erysipelotrichaceae bacterium | reverse complement strand
TTTCAGCTACTTCTAAAACATGAGTTGAAAACAAAACTGTATTTCCATTTGCTGTGTGTTTTTTCATTCTCTCTTTTAATAAATAAGATGAATTTGGATCTAATCCTGTTAAAGGTTCGTCTAATACCCAAATGGAAGGATTAGATAGTAATGCAGCAATAATCATAATTTTTTGACGCATACCATGTGAAAAAGATTCAATTTTTTGATTTAAAACCTCCACAATTTCAAAGTCATGGCTTAATTCTTCTACAATCGGTTGATAATGATTTTTTTCAATTTCAAATACAGAAGCCACAAATTGAAACAACTCATTTGGTGTTAAGTATAAGAAGCGATTAGGAGAATCAAAAACAACTCCAATTTGTTTTTTGGCATGGATTGGATTTTTAGTAATATCATAACCATTTAATGTGATACTTCCACTATCAATTGAAGTTACACCAGTCATCATTTTGATTAATGTAGATTTTCCAGCACCGTTTGGACCGATAATTCCAATAATTTTTCCTTCTGGAATTTCAATTGATAAATCTTTAACTGCATGAATACTGTTGTTGTAAGTTTTATTAACTTGTTTAATTTCAATCATATTCTCACCTCTCAATAATATTATAAATAAAAAAAGGATGAATTTCAATACCTAAATCAACATTATAAGTAATATTGATAAGATAGTATAACTATAGTATAATAATAGAGATGAGGAGGAGTAAAAATGTTGAAACAAGCGCTATTGAGAGGGGTTATTCCTTTTATTATTATGTCAGTAATATCATTAATTATGTACTATCAAAAAATTGATTTTTCTCAAGTTAAAAGTACATTTATAGTAGGGATAATTGTTACTGTAGTAGCAGCTTCTGTAATATATGATATTGAAAAATGGTCATTATTTCATCGTTCAATTGTCCACTTTTTAGTTATGGTAATAACTGTATTTTCATGTTTATTAATTAGTGGCTGGTTTGAATTAAAATCTATTACAGACTATTTAAAAATATTTGGTATTTTCTTATTATGTGGTATTGTATTTTGGAGTATTGGATATTTTGTTTTTACAAAGATAATTAATAAATAAGTTTTATTAAGTAATTAAATAATTGTGCTTAAGTATATTATTGTTGTATATTATTTTAATTTTATTAGAAAATAACAAAAATGATAGGAAGTAAAAGTAAACGCTGATACTTCTTTTTTTATTTATGTGGTTATGATATTTATATATGAATTATATTTCCTAGGAAATATTTAAAAGTTAAATAATAATCATTTCACAAATCGGTAAAAAAATGGTATAATAAATGACAGATAGGATGGTGAAAGTTTATGAATAGAAAAGATGTGCCAAAAGCAACTTTAGAGAGATACCCATTATATTTAAAAGCATTAAGAAAATTAAAATCTGATGGAATTGACCGTATAATGTCAAATGAATTAGGAAAAACTTTAGCAATTAAAGCTACTACAATTCGTCGAGATTTTTCTTTTTTAGGACAATTAGGTAAACAAGGTTATGGTTATGATGTAGAAGCGTTAATTAATATTTTTAATGATGAATTAGGAATTACTTATGATGAAAAAATCATCTTAATCGGTGCTGGTAACTTAGGAAAAGCACTAATGAATTATAATAATTGGAATAATGTCGTTGGTGAGATAGTATGTGCATTTGATATTGATGAGGCAAAAGTAGGGGAATCGATTGATATTCCGGTATATAATATGAAAGACTTAGAGACAAAAATTCCACCAAAATGTCGTATTGCGATTTTAACTGTATCTATGGATGTACAAGAAACAGTAAATCGATTAATTAAATGTGGAATAAAAGGAATTGTTGATTTTACTCATCAACATATTGAAGTACCAAAAGGGGTAAAAGTTCGACATGTAGATGTTGTAACATCAATTCAAGAATTAGTGTTCCAAACGAATGCAATGGAATAAGGAGGTAGAAGATGGAATTTGTGACAGCAAGAGAATTGTATGAAGTAATTTATGCAAAGAATGAAATAGAAATGGATAGTTTAAAGGAGGTTCAACTTCAAGGATGGATTCGAACAAACCGTAATAATGGTAAAATCGGATTTATTGAATTAAATGATGGAACATACTTTAAAAATGTTCAAGTTGTATATAAAGCAGAAGAGGAAGCTGTAAAATTTGACGAAACTTCTCGTTTTAGTACAGGAAGTGCAATTACAGTAATTGGAGAATTTGTGCGTACAGAAAATGGGAAACAACCATTTGAAATTGTAGCGAAGCATTTTGTGTTAGAAGGTGATTGTGCAAGTGATTATCCATTGCAGAAAAAGCGTCATACATTTGAATACTTAAGGGAAATTGCACATTTAAGACCAAAAGCAAACACATTTTACGCAATTTTTAGACTTCGTTCAGTATTATCAATGGCAATTCATGAATTTTTCCAAAATCAAGGATTTGTATATGTTCATACACCAATTATTACTTCAAATGATGGGGAAGGTGCTGGAGAAATGTTTAGAGTGACAACTCAAGCCACACATGAAGACCCAACACAAGATTTCTTTGGTAAAGATTCATTCTTAACTGTAACAGGACAATTACATGGTGAAGCATTTGCATTAACTTACCGTGATATTTATACATTTGGACCAACATTTAGAGCAGAAAATTCAAATACACCTCGACATGCTGCTGAATTCTGGATGATTGAACCAGAAATTGCATTTGCAGATTTAGAAGATGATATGAATTTAATTGAAGATATGGTGAAATACTGTATTGATTATGTATTAGAGAATGCGCCAGAAGAAATGAAATTCTTCAATGATGTGATTGATTCAAGTGTATTAGAAAGAATTACAAAAGTAAGAAATTCTAGTTTTGAAAGAATGAGTTATACAAAAGCAATTGAAATTTTAGAAAAAGCAGATGTGAAATTTGAATATCCTGTAAAATGGGGAATGGATTTACAATCAGAACATGAAAGATATATTTGTGAGAAAGTTGTAAATGGACCAGTATTCTTAACAGATTATCCAAAAGATATTAAAGCATTCTACATGCGTTTAAATGATGATAATCAGACTGTTGCTGCTTGTGACTTATTAGTTCCCGGTGTAGGAGAATTAGTAGGTGGTAGTCAGCGTGAAGAACGATATGACTTGTTATTATCTCGTATGCAAGAAATGGGAATGGATATCTCAACATTACAGTGGTATTTAGACTTAAGAAAATACGGTGGAGTAAAACATGCTGGATTTGGTTTAGGATTTGAGCGTTTCTTAATGTATTTAACAGGAATCCAAAATATTCGTGATGTTCAACCATTCTCAAGAACAACTAGAAATTTAGAATTCTAATATGCAACTAGTTAAAGCGAATAAAAAAAATTCAAAGTGGAAATTTATTTTTCCACTTTTCATACTAATTATAGTAGGTGTTATTATTTTTTTACTAAATAAAAAATCAGATAGTCCGATAGTAGTATGTAATATGAGTGAAGAAAAATATAATGAAAAACTAAATGAACGAGTAGAAGAAGATTTTATAATTGAAGACTATTTTTATTATGGAGATAATTTGAATTTAAAGCATAAAGCATATCTTCATGGTAAAAGTGATGAAACGAACCAAAAAACAGTTATATTAAAAAATTTATGTAATAATGAAGAGAAATCGGTGATTATTGAGCAATTTATTGATCGCCAAATTGATTTATCTAAATTAGATGCAGGTATTTATAAAGTAATGTTATCTGAAAATTTAGTTCGTAAAAATGTGACTACGAAATTAAATTTAATAGAATTTAACACATTAACTAAAAATGGTAAACATAAAAAAATTAGTTATATAAAAAATAATAAAGATGATTTACATATTAAAGTAGAAGAAGTAGAATCGGACGCAAATAAAGTTGATATTATAGTAGATACAATTTATAATCATGAAGATTTATTATTAGCATTAGATAGAGGGTATTTAGATGCGAATACGATTTCTTTTAAACAGGCTCAAAATTTAGTTCAATTATTAAATGATAATGGATATCGAGCTCAATTAGCTCGTAAAGATAATGAGATTAAAAATGTTTATGGAGAAAATGGACGAATTCATGATTTATATCAAAATAATATTAAATATTATTTTACTCTAGGAATTGAGCATAGTAATGTTAAAAGTATTCAAGGAATTTACTTGGAAGGATCTTATTTAGCTTCAAAAAATATTAGTAATTCCATTATGTATAAAATTATATCAAACAGTGATACCCAAATTTCAAGTATTCATCATGTTAATGAATATGGGGTGATTCGTAATGAAATTTTCCAAGGTGATGATGGAGAATATTATGATGGTAATTTATATATTCGTGAAGCTGGTGGATATGCAACAGGAGCAGGAAGATTTTCTGCGAATAGTGCTAAAAATGCATCTTTTGCGAAAGAGAATAAATATGGAATATATGGACTTTATTTAAGTTTAGGATTTCAAACAAATGAAGAAGATTTAAATCGATTAAACTCAAACCAAATTTTAGAATTATTTGTGGAAGGATTTAAAGCACAGAGGTAATTATGACAAAACAAGAATTTTATACTACTTTAGAGAGTAGAGGAATTATTTTAAGTGAACAACAAAAACACCAATTTCAAACTTATGCAGATTTATTAGTAGAATGGAATCAAAAAATGAATTTAACTGCAATTACTAAAGAGGATGAAATTTATGAAAAACATTTTTTAGATTGTATTTTACCAAGTTTTGATTGTGATTTTTCAGGTAATATTTGTGATGTAGGAGCAGGAGCAGGTTTTCCTAGTATTCCACTAAAAATAGTTTATCCAGATTTAGATGTTACGATTGTTGAACCATTAGGAAAAAGAATTAGTTTTTTAACTCATCTTTGTAATGAGTTAGGTATAGAAATAACTTTAGAAAATAAAAGAAGTGAAGACTATGTTAAAGAAAAAAGAGAATTTTTTGATGTTGTTTGCGCAAGAGCAGTAGCGAATTTAACTTTATTAAGTGAAATTTGTATACCGTTATTAAAAGTAAGTGGAAAATTTATTACATTAAAAGGACAAAATGCAAATGAAGAATTGGAAGATGCTCAATTTGCGTTAAAAGAATTAGGAGTAGAGCTTGAAAAAACAAGTGAATATTTATTAAATGATGCCAAAAGAATTAATTTCCAATTTAAGAAAATTAAATCTACACCAAAAAAATATCCAAGAAACTTTGGTAAAATAAAAAAAGAACCATTAAAAGGAGAAAAGAAATGATTGAAATTCCAATTAATAAAATTATTGCGAATAAATATCAGCCACGAAATTATTTTGACGATGAAAAGTTAATGGAACTTGCAAATAG
>JBHALC010000140.1:0-2918 GCA_041827565.1 Erysipelotrichaceae bacterium | reverse complement strand
TTCACAAAATCTGGTCCAAAGTAATTCGCAACAGGGAATACTTTTACAAAAGCACTACCATATTCTAATGCTTCTACCATTTCACTATAAGTAGAACATCCTGGTGCATATGGAATTTGATATCTATTGCATAATAATGCAACATCTTTATTGAATGTTGGTGCAATAATAAATTCTGCTCCATTTAAAATTGCAATACGAGCTGTTTCAGGATCTAAAACTGTTCCAGCACCAATTACAACTTGATCTTGATATTTCTTTTTAATATGTGCAATAACTTCGCTTGCATTAGAATTAGTATAACTAATCTCTAAAACATTTACATTTCCTTTTAAACATCCATTTACAATTTCTTCTGCACGCTGTAAAGTATCTACTCTTACAATAGCCATAACGCCACAATCATAAATTTTTTGTGTGATTTTAATTTTTTGCATATTAAAATTCTCCTAGTCTATCCACAAACTCTTGTACTATCTTCACTACTTCTTCTTTTAAAGGTTGTACTGGTTTGCGTGCTTCTCCTACATCTATTCCATCACATGTAATTGCACACTTAAGTACTGATGGAATTGTTGCTAATCTTTGAATTTTTCTAAATTCTTCAATTGATTCTTGACATTTTTTCGCTTCTGCTAATTCATTATTAATAAAATGATTGTAAATTCCAACTAATTGTTTCGTCATTAAATTAGAAATTGAAGTCACCCCTCCATCTCCACCTTTTTCAAGTAAAGATAAAATTAAAGAATCTGATCCAGATAGTACACTAAATTCAGGTTTAATTTTTTTAATTTCTAAATAACTTAACATATTATCTAAATTTGAACTACTATCTTTAATTCCAACTACATTATCTAAAACAGATAATCGCTTCAATGTTTTATATTCAATATTAATCCCTGTACGAGTAGGCATATTATAGAATAAAGTTGGTAATGAAACTGAAGTTGCAATATCATAAAAATGTTGATAAAGCTCTTCTTGACTTGGTGGAATAAAATATGGTGTAATTATACTAATTGCATCTGCTTGTAATTTTTCCATTTCTTTGGCTAGTGCAATACTTGTTTTAGTACTATTTTCACCAACACCACAAATTATGGGTACTCTTTTATCCACAACTTGAATTACATGTCTTGCAAATTCAATTTTTTCTTCAAAATCTAAAACATGTGATTCTCCGTTTGTTCCTAAAATAAATAATCCTTGTATACCATTTTCAATTAATTTTTCAACTAATAATGTTGTAGCTTCATAATTAATTTCTTGATTACACATTGGTGTAATCATTGCACAAATTACACCCTTAATCATATTTTAGTTTCTCCTATACTTCCTCCTGGATGCCATTTTAAATAAGTTTTCATATCTAAATTTTGATCATTTTGCAGATACAAACTTAACGCTTGTAATGTTATCATCTCCATAATAATTGATCCTCTAGGTGGCTTATTCAAATTATCTCCTTCTTGTGTTACTCCAGCAATCAGTGTAACATCTGCCAACTGTGAAAGTGGCGAACTGCTACTTTGTGTTACTGCTATAATTTTAGCATGATTCGCTTTTAATGTCTGAACAGTATAAAGTAATTCTTGTGTTTTACCACTATTTGAAATCACAATCACCACATCATTTTCCTTAACTTGTCCAGCTGATCCATGCACTGCTTCAGTTGCATCTAAAAAATATGCTGGTGTTCCTGTTGAAGATAATAAAGAAGCAATGTAGCTAGAGACATGTGAAGGTTTTCCTATCCCACTCACATGTACTCTACCACCATTTTTTTGTGAATCAATAATTATTTGAGCTGCTTTTTCAATTGATGAATAATCATAATTTTCCACAAATTGATCTAATTCATTTTGTGTATTTTTTAAAAAGGCATCTAATAATACTTGATTCTCCATAAATTATTTAAAGATTCCTAAAATTGAATTTAAGATTAAACCAAATACATTGTAATCTACATTTGGGAATGTCGAACCTGCAACTCCCATATTAGCATAGATCGGGTATAATGCAACTGGTAAGAATGCTAGTAATAATCCAACTACAAATGAACCTACTACAGCTCCTTTCCATCCTCCAGTTGAATTACCAAATACAGCTGCTGTTCCTCCTGAGAAGAAAGCAATGTGTGCTGCCGGAATAATTACAATTGGGAATTTTAAAGCTGCCATAATAAATGTAGCTACTAATCCTGCTGTATATGCACTTAAGAATCCAACAATAACTGCTGTAGGAGCAAATGGGAATACTGTAGGTACATCTAATGCAGGTCTTGAATTAGGAATGAACTTTTCACTAATTGAAACGAATGCAGCTGTAATTTCAGCTAAGAACATACGAACTCCCGTCATTAACACTGACATTCCAGCTGTAAATGTGAATGCTTGAATTGCTGGATAAACTAACCAGTGTGTTGATCCAGATAATTTAGAAGTAACTTCTTGTCCAGCAGCAATTGCTGAAATATAGAATAATACTAGCATAATTACTGCCATTCCCATTAAGAAATCTCTAAAGAATGATAACCATTTAGGGAATTTAATTTGCTCTGTACTTTTCTCTACATCTTTTGCAAATAATTTTCCAATATATCCAGATAAAGCATATCCAATCATATTAAAGTGACCAATCGCTTGAGCATCACTTCCTGTAATTTTACGCATAAATGGTTGACATAATTGAGGTAATGCTGCAGCAGCAAACCCTAAAATTGTTCCTCCTGCAATAATTGTAACTGTATCGTCATATCCATAAGATTTTAAAATTAACGCTAATACACAAGCAAAGAATAAACTGTGTCCTCCAGTAAAGAAGATGTTTTTTAATTTTGTGAAACGAGCAAACACTAAGTTCATTACGAATCCTAAAATTAAAACACTTGATACTACAAATCCATATTCTTTTTG
>JBHALC010000139.1:0-3247 GCA_041827565.1 Erysipelotrichaceae bacterium | reverse complement strand
TTTTAAAGTATACTTATTCCAATTATTTTGTTGTAAGTTTCCATTTGCAATAATTGCTAGACGATTTTCACTTCCCGTTTCACTTGTCACATCGCTAATCTCAAATAATGCAATATTATTTACGCTACGCGTTTCGTTATATGCTACACTTTCTAATAATGAAGGAATAATACTTCTACGAATATATTTTCTCTCTTCACTTAGTGGAGCACTTAATTTAATTGTTTCTCCTGTTGGATTTAATGCTAATTCATTGATACGATCACTTACTAAAGTATAAGTTAATGCATTATAGAATCCATTTTTGCTTAAGAATTGAGTAATTTCTCTTTGAATTCTTTGAATATAAGGCAATGAACGATTCGAAGCATTTACTTGTGGTAATGTTGTTGGTAAATGATCATATCCCAATAAGCGAATCACTTCTTCATGTAAATCTTCAACCACAGTAATATCACTACGATATGATGGAATTTCTACTTGAGTTTTATTTACTTTAAAATCTAAACGTTTCATCACATAAAATACTTGTTCTGCACTAAAATTACTTCCTAGATGTTTATTTAATCTTTCCACATCTAAATCTAATGTAACGATATTAAATTGTTTTGGATTACTTTCGATTTTTTCTTCAAATGCAGTTGCGTTTGCTTGAGTTTTTAATAAATGATTTAGATATTCACTTGCATAATTAACAGCTTGAGGGTCAATATTTTTTTGATATTTAACACTAGATTCACTGTTAATATTTAATCTTCTTGCAGTATTACGAATACTCATACGCTCAAAACTAGCAATTTCAATTACTACATCTTGAGTGTCTTCAACAACTTTTGAGAATTCTCCACCCATAATACCTGCAATCCCTAATGGTTTTTCATCATCAAAAATCATTAAATCACCTTTAATAATCTGATATACATTTCCATCTAATGCAGTAAATTCTCCCTCATAATCATCTACCACTTTTAATCCACCTTTTACTTGTCTAGCATCATAAATATGGTTTGGTTGACCTGTTAATAACATAACATAATTTGAAATATCAACTAAATTATTAATTGATTTAATTCCATTTTGTGTTAAAATATTTTGAATTTCAACACTACTTTCTTTGAGCGTAATTCCTTTTACTAATTGTGCTGATAAATAATTAGCATTTTTACTATGAATGGATACATGTAATGAACTAGGTGTATAATCAAAATGATTATTCGGAATTTCAATTGTAACTGATTGATTTACAATTGCAGCTACCTCTTTTAATAAGTTGTTTAATGCAACAACATCACTACGATTTGGTGTTAATCCTAATTCAAAGAATGCATCATCTAATCCAACATAAGGTAGCACACTTTCTCCTATAGCCGCTTGTTCATCTAAAATTTCAATACCATTTTTTTGAGATTCAGATAATACACTTTCTTCTACTCCAAGTTCAAGTAATGAACAAAGCATTCCATTACTTTCAACACCACGAACTTTACTTTTCACAATTTTAATTTCTGGTAATTGACATCCATTTAATGCAACAATTACTTTTTGATTTACTGCTACATTAGGTGCTCCACATACAATTTGCAATATTTCACTTCCAACATCTACTTGACAAATATGTAAATGATCACTATCTGGATGTTCTATACATTCTTTAACTAATCCTACAACTAATAAATTATTGAAGTTATATTCTAATAACCCTTCAACTTCAAATCCAGCATTTGTGAGTAAATCGGATAAGTCTTGATTTGAATAAGTACTTAAATCAAAATACTGTTCTAAATATTTTCTACTAACTTGCATAAAACCTCCTATTCAAAACGTCCAAACGTTTTTAAAAAACGAATATCATTTGTGAAGAAGTGACGAATATCATCTACTCCATATTTCAACATTGCGATACGATCAATTCCTGCTCCAAACGCAAATCCAGAATATTTAGTTGAATCAATTCCTGCCATTTCTAATACTTTTGGATGCACCATACCTGCACCTAAAATCTCAATCCAACCTGTTTTCTTACACACACTACACCCTTTTCCACCGCAGAATGGACAGCTTACATCTACTTCAACACTAGGCTCTGTAAATTGGAAGTAACTTGGTCTGAAACGAATTTGTTGGGAAGGTCCAAACATTTTTTGTGCCATTAAAAGTAATGTTCCTTTTAAATCAGACATTGTAATATTTTCACCTACAACTAACCCTTCAATTTGCATAAATTGATGAGAATGCGTTGCATCATCATCATCACGACGATACACTTTACCTGGACAAACTACTTGAATTGGTAAATTATTCGCATTTTCCTCTAAATAACGCATTTGCACTGCTGTCGTATGTGTTCTTAATAAACGCTCTGCATCAATATAGAATGTATCTTGCATATCACGAGCTGGATGATCAAAAGGAATGTTGGCGCGTTCAAAGTTGTATAAATCTAATTCAACTTCTGTAATTTTTGCAACATCATATCCCATTGAAATAAAGATATCTTCTAATTCTTGCTGTACTTTCATTAGTGGATGTATTCCACCTTGACTAAAGTAATTCGCATTTAAAGATAAATCAATTTTTTCACTCTCTAATTTTTCATTTAATTCTTTAGTTTCTAGTTCTTGTTTTTTCAATTCAATTGATTTTTCTAATGATGATTTTAAATCATTTACTTTCTTTCCTAATTCTTTTTTTTCTTCAATACTTAAGTCTTTTAGTTCTTTCATTACATCTTGTAATGGTCCTTTTTTACCCAAATATAAAATACGCACTTCATTTAATGCACTTAAACTTGTTGATGCATTAATTTCTTCGAAAGCTTTACTTTCAATTAACGATAGTTTATCCATAATACCCCCTAAAAAATAAAAAAACGTATAGAATGCAAGAACGCCAAAAGCGTGGTACCATCTTGCTTCATCATACGATGCACTTTGACACGTAACCTGTGTGATAAGGTAGGTGATTAACCTCTGTCATAGGTGAATTCATTTTAATATAAATAAAAGACTCTCATCCTGTCTTTCTTTCTGTAAATTATAACTTAAAATTACTAGTCCTAATCAACCATTTATGCATTTATTCTACCAAAAAAAAGAAAAAAATGCAATTAATACATTGCATTTTAAATTCATAAGTTTTTTCATCTATTTTTTCTTACTTACATTTTTCATTTCTTTCCAATGTTCATATGTATTATAAAAAGTGGGATGAGATTGTTTTCCATAATAATCATTATCTAATTTACTTA
>JBHALC010000138.1:0-3225 GCA_041827565.1 Erysipelotrichaceae bacterium | reverse complement strand
TTGAATGTGAGGAATAGTTATGAAAAATATTTTAAGATTAATCATTACAATTATTTTAATGATAATCATCATTATTAAGATTATCACAGATGGATTTGATTTAATATATGCAATTGCACTTGGTCTGCTATGTATTTCATTAATTTCATTTGCTATAACAATAAGAAAGGGGAAATAAGTTAATGAAAAACGATATTCAAATCGCTCAAGAAGCTAAATTAGATACAATTTTTAATATTGCTGAAAAATTAGGAGTTAACCCAGAAGAAATTATACCTTATGGATATACTAAAGCTAAAATTGAACCTAAACAACCAAATCCAAACTCAAAATTAATTTTAGTTACATCAATCAATCCTACAAAATCTGGTGAGGGTAAATCAACGATTACCATTGCACTAAATGATGGATTATGTAGAATTGGAAAAAAATCTGTTGTTGCACTACGTGAACCTTCATTAGGACCAGTGTTTGGTTTAAAAGGAGGGGCAACAGGAGGAGGATACGCTCAAGTTGTTCCGATGGAAGAAATTAACTTACACTTTACAGGTGATTTTCATGCTATTACTTCCGCCAATAATTTAATTAGTTCTTGTATTGATAATCATATTTATCATGGTAATGAATTAGATTTTGACTTAAATCAAATCACTTGGAAAAGATGCCTTGATTTAAATGATCGAAGTCTAAGAGATATTACGATTGGACAAGGATTGAAATTTAATGGACAAGAGAGAAAAGATGGTTTCTATATTACAGTTGCCAGTGAAATAATGGCAATCTTATGTCTTGCAACTGACTTAGAAGATTTAGAATCAAGACTAAGTAAAATTCTAATTGGATACAACACTAAAAATGAGCCGATTTATTTAAAACAACTAGAAATCGTTGGGTCAATACTTGTTTTATTAAAAGAGGCAATAAAACCGAATTTAGTTCAAACACTTGAAAATAATCCAGCTTTAATTCATGGAGGTCCATTTGCGAATATTGCACATGGATGTAACTCTATTATTGCTACAAAAACAGCATTATACTATGGAGATTATGTCGTAACTGAGGCAGGTTTTGGTGCTGATTTAGGAGCAGAAAAATTCTTAAATATTAAATGTCGTGCTGCCGACTTAAAACCAAATGCAGTTGTAATTGTTGTTACAATCAAAGCTCTTAAAAACCATTCAGAAAATGAAGACAATATTCTTGCATTAAAAGAAGGAATCCAAAATATGCAAAAACACATTGAATCAATACAAGCTTTTGGTTTACCTTTTGTAATTGCTCTAAATAAATTTGTAAGTGATACTGATGAAGAACTAACTATATTACTTGATTATTGCTCTAAAAACAATTATCCTATTTCAATCTGTGAAGGATGGGAAAAAGGAAGCTTAGGTACAATTGACTTAGCAAATAAAGTAATTTCATTATGTGAAGAAAAAAATAAATTTCATTATTTATATAAGCTTGAAAATAGTATAGAAGAGAAAATCAAAATAATTGCCTCTACTGTTTATGGTGCAGACGACGTAGTTTATAGTGATAATGCCCTACAAAAATTAATTCAAATTAAAGAAAATGGTTGGGAAAATTTACCAATTTGTGTTGCCAAAACTCCAGTTTCTTTAAGTGATAACCCCTCTTTAATTGGAAGACCTAGAAACTTTAATATTAATGTACAAGACTTTAATATATCTCTAGGAGCAGGATTTATAGTAGTAATTTGTGGAAATATTATGCGTATGCCTGGTCTTCCTAAAGAACCTGCTGCAAAAAAAATTAACCTGAATAATAATAAAATCACTGGTTTATTTTAAGATAGGATTACCTATCTTTTTTTGACATTTATTTTAAAAAGTGATAAGCTATGTAAGAAAGAAGGTATCTTATGAGGCGAAAAATAATATTAATTATTTCTTTATTAATAATTCTAATCACAATTTCTTCAGTACTTTTTATTTATGTTAATTCTATACAAAAGCCTACAGAACAACAAGCTACTCCACTACCAATAACTCTTAGTGAAGAAGAATTATTATCAAAAATTGAATCTATAGAATCAGTTTACGATAGTGAAATACTAGAAAAACCAGAGGCAAAAAAAATTAAAAAACAAATTAAAAATTATATCGCTGTTAAAAATAATGAAAAAGCTGATGAGTTGATTGATAAATATAATAAAATTTTAGATGAAAATACACCTAAAAATGACAATTTAAATGATAATAATGAAGTTATGAAAACCTATCGAATTATTGATGTAGAAACGACAGATGAACTAAAAGTTATTATTAATAAAAAACATCCACTAAGTCCAGATTATAATCCTGGTGAACACCCTATTGCAAAAAAAAGCATTTATTCGATTAAAGGAAGACATGCAGAAATTAGGATTTGCAGTTAGTGATCAATATAGTGGATTTAGAAGTTATCAGTATCAAAAACAAATTTATGATTCATATGTAAAAGAAGATGGACAAGAAAATGCAGATCGTTATTCAGCACGACCTGGATACAGTGAGCATCAATCGGGATTAGCTTTTGACTTTATTGATACTACTGGTCAATTATTAGGAGATGGAATTCAGGATGGAGCAGTATCCTGGTTAGAAAAAAATGCTCATCAATATGGGTTTGTAGTTCGATATCTAAAAGGAAAAGAACATATCACTGGATATATGCAAGAAACTTGGCATGTTCGCTTTATTGGAAATGATCCCACTAAAGTTTATGAATCGGGATTAATTCTTGAAGAATACTATGGAGTTGAAGGAGGAGATTATAGATAAAAAAAGCTCAATTTGAGCTTTTTTTATTTTAACAAGTTTTGATATTCTTGGTTTTTATTAAACCAATCTACAACATAACTGCAAATTGGAACAATCTTATAGTCATTTTCTTTCACAAATTCAATTACTCTCATAACTAGTTTAGAGGAAATTCCTTTTCCTCTTAAACTAGAATCCACAAAAGTATGGTCTACATATAATATATTATCTTCTATGTAATATGTTATATATGCCAATTCCTCAAAATTATCTATATAGTAAAATCCATTTTCTTTTTGAATCAATTCCATGTTTTAGTTCCCCCTAAATTTCAAAAAAACTCCCCGGAGTGGGGAGTAATCAACTGGCAACGACTTATCTTCACTAAGGCAAGCTTAGCTATTGTCAGCGCAAAGATGCTTAACTTCTGTGTTCGGAATGGGTACAGGTGTGTCCATCT
>JBHALC010000137.1:0-4624 GCA_041827565.1 Erysipelotrichaceae bacterium | reverse complement strand
CAAGATTTAGAAAAATTTGAAATTAATGAAAATGACCGAATTATTATTAAAACGAGAAATTCGTATGATAATGAGTATAATTTTAAATTTGTGTATATTGAAGAGGATGCTGCACAATATCTAGTAGATAAGAAAATTAAAACAGTGGGAATTGATGCGATGAGCATTGAAAGAGACAAAACTGGACATCCAACACATAAAATTATTTTAGGAGCAGAAATTGGTGTTTTAGAAGACTTACAGTTGAAAGAAGTGGAAGCTGGAGAGTATGAACTAGTTGCATTACCTTTAAAAATCAAAGGGGCAGAAGGTTCGCCGATTCGTGCGATTTTAATTCAAAAGTAATACTGAGGAGATTATCTTCAGTATTTTTTTAAATTTATGATATAATATTGATTAGGTGATATTATGAAAAAAAAGATATTAAAAGAAATTAAATCATGGGTAATAACGATTATTGTTTCTATTGTTGTTGTGCTTTTCTTAAATCATTTTATCTTGAAAACTGCAAAAGTAGAGGGAAATAGCATGTTTTCAACATTACATAATGGAGATTTAGGAATTACGTGGGTATTTAAAGCAAAATATTTCGATATTAAGCGTTTTGATATTGTGGTAATTGATGAAAAAGAACATGGAAATTGGATTAAAAGAGTGGTAGGATTACCAAATGAAACATTAGAATATCGTAAAGGAAAACTTTATATTAATGGTCAAGAAGTAGAAGAAACTTTTTTAGAAGAAGAATTTTTAGGGAATTTTCCTAAAATTACACTAAAAGAAAATGAGTACTTTGTGGTAGGAGATAATCGTAATTATTCAACAGATTCAAGAATGATTGGTCCAATTCATAAAAGTGCAATTAAGAGTAGTGGATTTTTTGTATTGTATCCATTTAATCGTTTTGGGGTGAAATAATGAAAAAAGCAATGACCGTTTTAGAATATGTTGTAATGATATTATTTACAGTAGGAGCTGCATTATTTTTATTAACTTTTATTGTAAGACCAGCTGAAGTAAATGGCTCAAGTATGTATCCTACTTTACAAGATAAAGAAAAGGTTTTAACGAATGTATTTGAAGCAATTTTTTTTAAACCAGAACGCTTTGATATTGTAGTTGTAAAAACTGAAAGTAATCAAGAATGGGTAAAAAGAGTAATTGCTTTGCCCAATGAAACTATTGAAGTAAAAAATAATATTTTATATATTAATAATCAAAAAATAGAACAGCCATTTTTAGAAAGTAATGTAATTACAAATGATTTTGGAAAAGTAACATTAAAAGAAGATGAATATTTTGTGATGGGAGATAATCGTGAACATTCTAGTGATTCTCGAACTTTAATTTCATCTGGAAAACATTTCAAGAAATCACAAATTATTTCTCGACATGCATATGTTTATTATCCATTAAATCGAATGAGGGTATTAAAATGAGTGAAAAATTAAATATACATTGGTTTCCAGGACATATGACTAAAGCGAAGCGTCAGATGGAAGCAAGTTTAGCACAAGTAGACTGTGTGATTGAACTTCGTGATGCGCGTATTCCAAACGCAAGTGAAAATCCGATGTTAAAACAATTATTAAAAAATAAAAAAAGAATAATCTTACTAACAAAAAAAGATTTAGCTAATCCAAATGAAACTAAAAAATGGATTGATTTCTTAACGAATGAAGATACGCGTGTAGTAAGTTTAAATGTGTTAAAAGATAATACAAAAGAAATTATTAAAACAGAAGTTACTACTTTAATGCAACCGATGATTGATCGTCAAATTCGTCGTGGGATGAAACCTCGTGCCATTCGTTGTATGGTGGTTGGAATTCCAAATGTGGGGAAATCTACTTTAATTAATCAAATTGCAAAAAAGAAAGTAGCAGTAGCAGGAAATATGCCAGGTGTTACAAAAGCATTACAATGGGTAAAAGTGGATAAGACAATTGAGTTATTGGATACACCAGGAGTATTATGGCCAAAAATAGAAGATGAACAAGTTGCAATTCATTTAGCGATTATTGGTTCGATTAAAGATTCAATTATTCCGATTAATGAAATAGCTTATAAAGTAATGAATATTTTGATTCAAGAATATCCTAAAGCATTAGAGTCTTTTTATGAAGTTGAAGTTGAAAATGATATGATAAAAATGTTTGAGAAAATAGCATATAAACGAGGATATTTATTATCGAATCGAGAAGTAGATGAAAAGCGTTTAATTGATGCTTTTATGAAAGATATTCGTAGTGAAAAATTTTATCCGATTACTTGGGAGAAATGCGATGGCATTGGAGAATAAATACGAGCAATTATATTGGAATCAAAATCAGTATGTGATTGGAATTGATGAAGCTGGAAGAGGACCATTAGCGGGAGAGCTAATTGTGTGTGGCGTTGTTTTTCCAATAGGATATGAAAATGAAGAAATTAATGATTCTAAAAAATTGAGTGAGAAAAAAAGAATGCAATTATTTGAAATGATTAAACAAGATGCATTAGAAATTTGGATAGAAGTGGTATCAATTTCAGATATTGATGCTTTGAATATTTATCAAGCCACAAAACAAGCGATGCTTAAAATTTGTGAGAAAAGTAAAAAAGCGAGTGCTGCAATTAGTGATGCAATGCCAATGGAATGTGTGATTCCAGTTTATGATATGGTAAAAGGGGATCAAAAAAGTATTAGTGTTGCAGCAGCGAGCATTATTGCAAAACAATTAAGGGATACAATGATGAAAGATTATGCTATTCAGTATCCAAATTATGGATTTGAAAAACATAAAGGTTATGGGACCAAAGCACATATTGAGGCAATTCATCAATATGGAATTTTACCAATTCATCGTAAAACTTATCAACCAGTGAAAGGAATGATTGAAAATGATAGCAAGATTGAAAGGAACAGTAATTGAAAAAAAATTTAATTCTTTGATTCTTGATGTACATGGAGTAGGATATCAAATTTTTATGAATACAGATTCATTAAAATTATCTGATGAAATTTATTTATATACTCATTTACAAATAAAAGAAGATGCACATGTTTTATATGGTTTTTTAACAGAGCAAGACTTAATTCTTTTTGAACAATTAATTAGTGTTAAAGGAATTGGGTGTAAAACAGCAATTGGCTTTTTTCAAGTATATGATGCATATTCTATTACAAATGCAATTGAAAATAGTGATACTAGTTTCTTAAAAAAACTTCCTGGAGTAGGAGTTAAAGCTGCTTCTCAAATTATTTTAGATTTAAAAGGAAAAGTAGACTTTAATGTAGATAATGCTTCGAATAAACCATTATTTGAAGCACTTGATGCACTACAATCTTTAGGTTATGGTGGTAGTGAGTTGAAAAAAATTGAGAAAAAATTAACTGAATTTAATTTTGAAAGTAGTGATGAATATATAAAAAAAGCACTACAAATTATTGCAATGGGAGGTAAAGCATGAGTCGAATCATTAGTGGTGACTACCAACAAGATGAAGAATTAAGTTTGCGTCCACAAACTTTAGATGAGTATATTGGACAGTCAACATTAAAAGAGAATATGCATGTATTTATTGAAGCTGCTAAAAGAAGAGAAGAAAGTTTAGACCATGTTTTATTATATGGGCCTCCAGGATTAGGTAAAACAACATTATCACATATTATTGCTACAGAAATGAATGGAAATATTAAAACAACATCTGGACCAGCAATTGATAAGCCAGGAGATTTAGCTGCAATACTATCAACATTAGAAGCAGGAGATGTATTGTTTATTGATGAAATTCATCGTTTATCTAAAACGATAGAAGAAATACTATATCCAGCAATGGAAGATTATTGTTTAGATATTGTAGTAGGAAAAGAAGCAAGTGTAAGAAATATTCGTATTGATTTACCACCCTTTACTTTGGTTGGTGCAACAACAAGAGCTGGTGATTTAAGTGCACCACTTCGTGATCGTTTTGGAATTGTGGCTGCATTAGAATTTTATAATTTAGAGGAATTAAGCCAGATTGTAAGAAGAACTTCAAAAGTAATGGATAGTGAGATAGAAGAAGAAGCAATTGTGGAAATTGCGCGTAGATCAAGAGGAACGCCACGTATTGCGAATCGTTTATTTAGAAGAGTTCGTGATTTTGCTCAAGTACTAAATGATGGAATAATTTCAAATGAAATTGCGAAAATTGCATTAGATAAACTTAAAGTAGATAAATTGGGGTTAGATGATGTTGATCAAAAATACTTAAAAGGGATTATTGAGCGCTTCAATGGTGGACCAGTAGGACTAGACGCGATTGCAGCTAGTATTGGAGAAGAAACTACGACATTAGAAGATGTATATGAGCCATATTTATTACAGATAGGTTTTTTAATGCGAACACCGAGAGGAAGAGTTGTAAGTGATTTAGCTTACAAACATTTAAATTTGACTAAAACAAAATAAACTCTCTTTTTAAGAGGGTTTTTCACTAGAAAGGAGGCATAATATGATTCAAAGGTTTCAAGATTACTTAATTTTAGAAAATGATAAATTAAAAGTAATTTATACTTTTAAAGATCAGATATTTAAAACAACTTTAATTGAAAATAAATATACCAATGAAGTACTACAATTTGAGGATAGTAATGAAT
>JBHALC010000136.1:0-9890 GCA_041827565.1 Erysipelotrichaceae bacterium | reverse complement strand
ATCGTAACTCAAGACTATCTTTTTCATTTTTTAAAATTTCATAGTTTTTATACTTTAATAATTGATTTTTCAAATTAACAATCAATTGTTTATTTTCATGATATTCAAAATTTTCTGTTTCTAAATTTCTAAGATATTCAATCGTTTCTTTTTCAATTTTTTTTAGTTGTATAAATTTATTTTCTAAATTTTGCTTTTCCTCTTCTAATTGATTGTATTCTTCACTTTTATTTTTTAATTGCTCTTCAAAAGGGAATAGTGGTTTATACTTTTCAAATTGATCTACTTCTTTTTTTATTTCATCTATATTTTCAGAAGTTAATTTTTGCAGCGAATCTTTTTTTTCAGATAAAATTTGATTTGTGTTGGTAATTTGGTTTGATAAATCAATTTTTTGTTGTAGTGAATTTTTTTCTTCTTTACATTGAAATAATTCTTGTTCTAATTGTTGCTTTTTTTCTTTTAAATTCATAATTAATTGTTGGTAGTCACTACTTTGAAATTCACTAGGGATAAGTGTTGAAATTAATGATACAACTGTTTTGATTTCTGAAGATAATTCATTAACTTTATTTTTAAGTTCAATTTGTAAGTTTAAATAATTACTAGTATTAAACAAACTTCTAAATATTTTTTCTTTTTCATCACTATTTGAAACTAGTAGTTTTTGAAATTTACCTTGGGGTAATAACACAATTTGACGAAATTGTTCTAAATTCATATTTAGTAATTCCTTAATTTTTTGATTTATTTCATCAATTTTATTCAAATTAAATCCATCTAAAAAAGCATTTGCTGCTATTTTAATTGGTTTATTTTGTTTTCCTGGCCCCATTTGAGCTGGAATTCTTTTTATCGTATATTCGCTTTGATTAATAAAGAAAGTTAATTCTACATAACAAAGATCTAAATTAGTAGCATAATTGGATTTTATTTCATCATTATTTCTTTCCTCACTACTCATACTTCCAAATAAAGCATAACAAATTGCATCAAAAATAGTTGTTTTACCACTTCCTGTAGGACCACTAAAAAGCAACAATTTTTCATTTAAATCCTCAAAATCAATTTCTATTTCTTGATTATAAGACTGAAAATATGCAAATTTTAACTTTTTTAATTTCATAATTCATTCTCCTTTAATAAATTTTGAATAATAGAAACTTGATCCTCACCAATTTCTTTTTGGTGTGTTAATTCAAAATATTCTTTAAATAACGAAATCGAATCTTGCTCCTCTAATTTTTCAACTATAAAATGATTCGTATTTTGAACTAGAGAAACATATTTTATGGCAAGTGCATTAGGATAAGAAGTAAGCAATTGATTCATAGCATCAACAATAATATTTTCATCTAGTAAGTGAAAATATATATAGTTTAAATCATTCTCCTTAATCAAATCCTTAAAATAGCCTCTTTTTACTTTTACATCTTTTTCAAATTTAAAATTGATTAATTGATATTCAAATTTATCTTTTTTAATATCAATTACAGTAAAAGATTTATGATGATTTACCTCTGATTCACTATATTTATAAATTGAACCACTATACCTTATTTTTTCACTTGTTACTTTTTGTGCTTGATGTAAATGTCCCAAAGCAACATAATCAAAATCTAAAAGGGGAGTAATAGGAATATAATTCATACCTCCAACTTGTAAAGGACGTTCACTATCACTAATTTGACTTGTTTCATTCGCAAAAAAATGATGCCCCACAAAAATATTAATTCTTTTTTTATCCAATTCAATCTTTTCTAATTGTTTTAAAAGTGCTGATTCTGAATTGATTATTTTATCATCTTCATAGTAGTGTGCTATTCTTAAATAATCAAAATAAGGGGAACAATAAAATACGATTTCACCAAATTCAATTTTTTGAATTTCAATCTCATCACTCACAATATAAATATTACGATAATTTAACACTTGTGATAGAAACGCAAGACGTTCACTACTATCGTGATTACCAGAAATTGTAATTAAAGGAATATTTAGCTTATTAATATTTGTGATAAATTCACTAACTATTGTAACAGCTTCTTTGCTGGGAACACTACGATCATAAATATCACCTGCAATAATTACATAATCAATAGGATTTTCTTTTAAATAATCAATTATTTGATTTAAACAGCATTGTTGTTGCTCTAATAGTGAAACACCATTAATTGTACGACCAATATGTAAGTCAGCAGTATGCAATATTTTCATATTTTCCTCCATTCTAAAAAAAATACCAATAGGTATTTTTATTTGTTATATCTAAAATGCGAATAAATCACCACAATTGATGCAATAATCACAATAAAGTAATAGTTCATTCCTTGTGTTAGTAATGCTGCTGGATTGATTAAATGCAGTGGTACTAAAATAGGGAATAAAGTAATATACAATGTTTCACTAATTCCAATTCCACCTGGTAAAGGTAGAGAGGATACACAGAATAGTATGATTGATTGAATCGTAATAAAATCAATAAAACTTCCTTTATGAATCATCATTGCTTTAGCAGCAAAATATGAAATAGAAAAACGAATAATTAATTGAAATAAATATGTACCTAAAATTTGAAATAACAGTACTGGTTTTTCTTTAAATACTGTTGCACAACGGTGATATTCTTCCATTGCTAAATGCAATTTAACTTGTTTTTCTTCTATGTTTTTTAACAGCCTAATTTTATGTAAAAATTTAAAAATAAAATTAATTAAATTCGGTAATAATTTTTTTGAAAAAATCATTCCCACAATAAAGAACAGCAAAGTAAAGTTTATAATACTACTAATTGTTAGTAAGAATTTAATTTTAAATAAATATTCTGCCATTTGGCTAAATTGGAATAAAAAAGAGAATAAAAATAGTACAATTAAACTAGTTTGATAACCAAAAACACATAAAAGCACAGATAAAGAAGATTTAGATAACGCAATCCCATCTTTTTTCATATAGTACATTTGCATCGGCTGACCACCTGAAGCACTTGGTGTAATGGCTGAGAAATAAAATCCGATAAATGAGTAGCGCATTAAATTGATAAATCTTGTCTTCTGTTTTAGAGTATTAAAAATTAATTTAAATGAAAAACTCTCACATATCACATAAACAAAGGCAAAAAACAATCCAATGAATACATAACGATATTTTAAGTGTTGAATTAATCTAATTAAATCATCAATACTTGCATCTTTTAATAATAACCAAAACGTAATCATCAAAAGAACTGCAAATAAAACAATTTGTCGTATTAATTTATTTTTTTGAATCATTTTTTTCCTTTCTTATATAGTTCTTGAATTCTAAAACTATAACTTAAATCAAATTGATTTTTAATATATTCCATGTTTAAAGTCATTTCATCTATTTCATCACTATTTAAAATAGAAATTACTAATTGATATGGATTTTTATCATTATCCCACATAATTTTACCTAATTTTTTCTTTTCTAAAAATTCGGCATTTCTTTTCTCTTGAGGTAAAAAGGGAATATAAGTTAGTACAGGTAATTTAGAATAAATACATTCAAATGTCGTAATTCCACCTGTCTTAGTAATCACTAGATCTGCTTTTGCCATATACTCATCAACATTATTACAATATGAAACAGGGAAGATATTAGCATAACGATTTAGTAAATATTGGTATAACTCAACATTTTTAGCACACAAGACATTCACTTCAATATCTGAATGTTTGGACATTAGATCATAAAATTCATAATCAAGAGGAATATTACCTAAACCTCCACCCATAATTAAAAGTTGTTTTTTATCTGTTTTTACTTTTTCTAAATAATGAAACTTTTGTTTTACTGGTATACCAGAAATCATAATTGTTTCATCTTTAATCCCGTATTGTAATAAAAACTTACGAACAGAATTAGTGGGAGCTAAATATAGATCACTTCCATAATTAATCCACTCATAAAAAGTAGTAATATCTGTAATACTTGTAATTAAAGGAATATTTGATTTATATTTTTTCTTATATAAACTCACAATACGCGCAATTTCTGGTAAAGTACACACAATAACATCTGGATTATGATTTTTTAAAAAGCGCACTAACTGCAATAACATAATTTGAGAATAAATAGGATTATGCTCATTACTTGCTACTTGTTTATATGCTTTTGAAAAAAACTTAGGTGTTTTTGTAGTAAAAAAATGAAACCCTTGGTACATAATCTTATGAATACCAGGAAATGCAAATGCAATAAAATCTTCAATTTGTACATCAACATTATCTAGGTCTTTCTCTAATTGCTCTTTAATCGCAACTGCAGCATTAAAATGACCCATACCATATTTACCACATAAAATCATTACTTTCATTATTCTCACCACCAAGAAATATTATATCATATTTAGTATTAAAATACTATTTTATCTATATATCATGTTATAATAGAAATATGAGGTGAGTAGTATGAAAAAAAGTGTATATCCTTTAAAAATAGGAAATATCTTTAAATTATCATTTGGAGAAGAAATAGGAAATAGTATAAGCCATGGTGTAATGGCTACTCTTTGCTTAATATTTATCCCAATTGTGAGTGTATATGGGTACTTAAAGCATGGATTGTTATTAAGTATTGGATTTAGTATTTATGTGATTTGCATTTTCTTGATGTTTTTAATGAGTACACTTTACCATTCTATGAAATTTGAAACCGGACAAAAAATTATTTTCAGAATTTTAGATCATAGTGGTATATATCTAGCTATAGCCGGTAGTTTTACACCAGTTTGTTTAAAAATTTTAGATGGGTTCTTCCTTTATTCTATCTTAATTGCACAGTGGGGAATGGTAATTGTAGGAATTATCATAAAATCACTATTTACTAAAAAGAAACCAAAAGGTAGCAGTTTAATTTACTTAATTATGGGATGGAGTGCAGTATTACTAATTCCAAAACTACTAGAGACACAATCAATCGCATTTTTTGTTTTAATTTTACTAGGTGGATTAAGCTATAGTATCGGAGCAATATTTTATAGTAAAAAAGATAAAGCATGGTTTCATTTTATATGGCATTTATTCGTAAATATTGCAGCAATTTTACAGTTTATAGCTATAATATTCTTACTGAAATAATGAGAAGGTATGATCTACTTTCTCACATCTTATACAAAACTTAACTTCGCATAATGTATATTATGTATCAAAAATAATAGTATATAATTAACTATATACTATTCGTTTAAAAATTGTTCTACTTTATTCATTGCTATTTTTATTGAATCACTTAAAGTCCTATTATTACTCAATTGTTTAATCAGTGTTGCTGTAAATAAATCTCCAGTGCGTATTTTCGATTTTAGATTTTCATTTGTTGGTTTTAAAAACTTGATTTCTTTATCTTCTAAATAAATACATCCTTCTTTATCTAAAGTAATAACTGCCCATTTTATCTCTGTTTTTGACAATTTATTTAATAATTCCTCAGGATTATGGTGATATTTACATGCTTCTTCACGATTTAGGATACATCCTTCTAATTTATCATAATTTACATTATTTAGTAAATATGAATTCAATATCCATTTACATTTGGTAGTATCTAGCAACTTATTAATAAATATTGAACTAGTACTATTTGTAATTCCATATTCATATTCATTACAAATAGTATAGTCAAATATTACATTTTCATTCATTTCAAATTCATCACTTAAAGATGTATATCGTTCTTTTTGATTAATAATTGTAAAGATAGGCATAGCTTTATCTACGAAAATCCCATAATCAGCAATATTATTGTCATTTAAATAAGATGTAACAAGATTAGAAAATGTATCATTTCCTTTTCGATAAATTAGACCACCTTCACGACAATTAACAATTATATTTAAGATTGATCCTCCTATTTGATGTGAAATATTTGAAAAATAACTATGATTTTTATTAGAAAAATCACTTTGAATTACGATATCCATAAAAGCGATACCTATTCCAATTACTCCTTTTTTCATATTTTTTCCTATTTTAGATATGGTAAATAAGATACTCCATTTTCAGTCGCTTTAACACCAAAATTATCTGCTACTGTTGCAGCAACATTGGCAAAAGTTTCTCCTTCTGGTAATAATCCACATCCATCAAATGACTTAGAATATGCGATAAATGGTACATACTCACGAGTATGATCACTCCCAGGTGCTGTTGGATCATTCCCATGATCTGCTGTAATAATTACTAAATCATCTTCTTTGATTACTTCTAATAATACTGAAAGATTTTTATCAAACTTCTCTAATTCTTCTGCATACCCTTGTGGATTACGACGATGGCCCCATAAAGCATCAAAATCAACTAAATTTGTGAATACATGTCCAGTAAAGTCTTGTTTAGCTAAATCTATTGTTTGTTCCATACCATGCACACTAGATAATGATTTATGTGTTTCATTGATTCCTTCACCATCAAAAATATCGTAAATTTTTCCTACTCCAATACTTTTAATTCCTGCATTATCTAATGAATTTAACACCGTTGGTGCAAATGGTTTTAAGGCATAATCGTGTCGGTTAGCAGTACGAGTAAACTTCCCTTTCCCTTCTCCAATATAAGTTCTAGCAATAACTCTTCCAACTTTCCATTCTGGTTTTAGAGTCAGTTCACGCGCAATTTCACAACAACGATACAACTCCTCAACTCCCAGCGTTTCTTCATGCCCACTAATTTGTAAAACTGAATCTGCTGATGTATATACGATTAAATCACCCGTTTTCATTTGGTGTTCCCCAAATTCATCTAAAATTTCAGTTCCAGAACTAGATTTATTTCCTACTATTTTTCTTCCTGTTCTTTTCTCTAATTCATCAATTAATTCTTTAGGAAATCCTGTTTCTGTAAAAGTTTGAAATGGTGTTTCTACCTTTAATCCCATTATTTCCCAGTGCCCTGTCATTGTATCTTTACCATTACTTGCTTCTTTCATTCTTGTATAATATCCAAGTGGATTTTCAACTGGTTTAATTGTTGAAAAGTGTCTAATATTTCCTAAACCTAACTTTTCAAGTGTTGGTAATTTAATAGTTGAAACTACATCACAGATATGTCCTAATGTATCAACATTATGATCATTAAATAAATGTGCATCTTCCATTTCACCGATTCCTAATGAATCAATTACGATTGTGAATATACGATTATATTTTTTCATTGTCTACCTTCTTTCTTTTTGCTTTTGGATGTAATAAGTTATACTGCTGCTTTAATCGTGCTGTTTCTACATGGGTATAAATCTGTGTGGTAGTAATATCACTATGCCCAAGTAATTTCTGAACAACAATTAAATTTGCACCATTATCTAATAAATGAGTTGCAAATGAATGTCTAAAGCTATGAGCAGAAATTTTATCACTTAATCCATACTCTTTTATTCTTTGTTTTAGCTTTGTGTGAACAAATTGCCTTGTTAATGGTTGTTGTTGTTCATTCACAAATAAATACTCTGATTTACTTTGCTCTTTTTTTATAAAATCATCTAAGTGTTTTACAAGTATATCACTTAATAAAACAATTCTTTGCTTATTTCCCTTACCTGTAATATTTAAGGACTTTCGAGATAAATGAATCTGATTTTTTTTTATATTTACACATTCACTAATTCTTAAGCCACATGTATAAAGTAATTCAAAAATAATTTTTAACTGCGGATTTATTTCCTTCTCAATTAAAGTATTTACCTCATCTTCATTCATATAAACTGGTAATTTTTTATCTTTTTTTATAGACTTTAAATGCAAACACGGATTAAATTTTTTATTATTAACTAATTGATAATAGCGATGAAATGATTTAATACTTGATATATATCGATTTAGTGTTGTTTTTGACTTTAATTCCCTTTGAATTGCGATATAGTCCTGAATAATTTCATAATGAATCAAATCCATTTCTTCAATATTGTTGTCACTCAAATAATTAATATACTGCTTTAAATCAGATTCATAAGCAGTTATCGTATGATTGCTTGCATTTTCTTTCACTTTTAAATCAATTAAAAAATCTTTTAATACTTCATTTAGTTTCATTTTTATAATCCTTTAGATAAATAAAATTTGCATTTGGAATTTTTTTATTTAGTTCTTCTTTTATATCTATTTTAGGCAATTCAAATAAATTTAATTGAACATTATTTTGACCTTTTCCAATTAAACTTCCTAGTGACACTCCTAGCAATTTAACTGGACTTCCATCGTAATGTTTTTCTAGCAACATTAAAACATTTTGATATATAGCATCAAATTCTTTTGTATGTTTTTCAATTGAAATAGAGCGAATAATTGTTTTTAAATGATGATTTCTTATAACTAAAGATATATGTCTACCTTGCATTTCTTTTTCAACTGCTCGAATACAAACTTTATTTGTTAGCCTTTTTAATTCTGCAACAATTTCTTCATATTGCTCAATTTCTTTAGTATAAGTTTTTGATTGTGAAATAGATTGAATTGATTGATTATATTCTAATGCACTAGGATCAAATCCTTTTGCATTTAAAATTAACTTCTCGGCCTGACTTCCTAATAATAATTTTACTTTTTGGTAGTTTTTTTCATCAACTAAATCTCCAATCGATAAAATACCATTCTCAATCAATTTTTTAGCTGATATTTTACCAATACCATACATTTCACTAATACTTAATGGCCACAATTTATCTCTTAATTGATTTTTTCTTAATACAGTTATACCTAACGGTTTTTTTAAATCACTTGCCATTTTAGCTAAAAATTTATTACTAGCAACTCCAATACTACATGGAAGTTTTAATTCTTCCAGTAATCGATTTTGAATTATCCATGCCAAATCTAAAGGACGTTTAAATTGTTTTATCGTTTCGCTCACATCAACATAACATTCATCAATACTTGCAGGTTCAATATAAACTGAATAAGAACGAACAATATCAAAAAATTTCTTTGTATAGCGCTTATAAGCCTCAAAATCTGTTTCAACAATAATTAAATGTGGGCATAATTGCAATGCATCTTTATTCGTCATTGCAGAATGAACACCATATTCTCTAGCTTCGTAAGTAGCACTTGAAATAATACCATGTGGTGCTAAACTATTGCTAACTGCAACACATTGTCCCTCTAAATCACTTTGCATTGCACGAGCAACACTAGCAAAATAAGAATTCATATCAATATGAAAAATAACTCTACTCATATTGAATTTCTTTTCTTGCCAAAGCCAGTAATGATTTTGCATTTTCAATTGAAATATCAGAGTCATTACTACTACTAATTAAAGCTAGCTCTCTTATTAATTGCTGCTCATCCAAAGAATTAATATAAGAATTAGTTGTATTTTCCTCAAACGATTTCGACACACTATAATGATTTTGACCACACGCAGCAACTGCTGCTAAATGAGTAATACAAATAACTTGTTTATTATGTGCTATTTTATGCATTTTCTTACCAATTGATAATGCAACTTTACCACTTACTCCACTATCAATTTCATCAAAAACAATCGTTTCTACATGTTGATTTTGACTAAAAATCGCTTTTAATCCTAATAAAATTCTAGATAGTTCTCCACCTGAAGCAACTTCTGTAATTTTTTTTAATTCTTCACCTTTATTTAATGAAATTAAAAATTCAACCGTATCTATTCCATTAATTCCTAAATCTATTTCGATAAAACTTATTTTAAAATCTACATAATTTAAATTTAAATCACTCAATTCATTAATTAATTTTTTTTCTAATTCAACTGCATATTTTTTTCGAATATTACGAATATCTAATGCCAAATTCAAACAAATTGATTCTTGTTTTTTTATTTTTGACTCTAATAAATTCAATTTTAAATCTTTTTCTTCAATATTTTCAATTTTATTTTTTAATTCAGCTTCTTTTT
>JBHALC010000135.1:0-9386 GCA_041827565.1 Erysipelotrichaceae bacterium | reverse complement strand
GATTTTATAATAAATTTGTGATATAATTTTAACTAAAGTAGGTGAATTATGAAAATCTTAAAAACTATAATAAAAAAAGGTTTAACTTTAAAAAAAGGTAGTGATTCTACAATCACAATTGCAGTGCTTTTTCTTGCATTAATTGGGATGATTATGACTACTTCAACTAGTGTTGGAATGGAGAAAACAACTTCAGCTGTTGCAATGTATTTACTGAAACAATCTGGAATTATTGTACTTGGAATTGTTTTAATGAATTTAACTAGCCGATTATTTCGTTTTTCATTTGTAGATCGACATATATTAGGGTTAAGTTTATTTATGATCTTTACACTGTTAATTCCTCTTGCCTTTAGCGAAGTTAATGGGGCAAAAGCTTGGATTCGTATTCCAGGTGGTTTTTCAGTTCAACCATCAGAGTTTTTTAAAATCTTTTTGGTGATTTTAATAGGAGTATGTTTTGAAAAAATTAGAACCCGTAATGTATCGTTTCATCAAGCATTTAAACCAGTATATATTTTAGGTGGAGCAGGACTGTTTATTATTCTTGCTTTACAAAAAGATATGGGAACAGCAATTATTGTATTATTATTAGCCTTAATTTTATTAATTATTCCATATCACCCTAATTTCACTAAAAAGCAAGCTAAAATGTTTAAGTTAGGAATAATTTTTGCACTATTAGCAGCCTTTTTCTTAACGAATCTAGGGTTAGATTTAATTATTAATCAAATGGGTGGAGTAAAATCAAATAATTATCAAGTTTTACGATTTGTTTCGGCAAGAAATCCGTTTTTAGATCCACAAGGATCTGGATTACAGTTGATTTATGGTTTAGAAGCGATTGCTCGTGGGGGATTATTTGGAGTAGGAGTTGGAAATTCGATGGTTAAGTTTTTAATTCCAGAAGGTAGAACAGATTATATTATTACAATTATTATGGAAGAGGTAGGATTAATTGGGTTTATTGTAATTACAATGGTAATGATGGTGATTGTTGCAAGATTAATTTATTTTGCTCTTCGTTCAAAAAGTGAATCATATAAAGTAATATTATTAGGTGTAGCTTTATATTTCTTATTCCACTATATATTAAATGTAGGAGGAGTAAGTGGGCTAGTTCCTTTAACAGGGATTCCACTATTAATGGTATCATCAGGAGGAACTTCATTATTAGCGGTATTTATTGGAATTGGGATTTGTCAAGGACTGATTTCGATTATTAAAAGAGATATGGTTGTAGGAGTTAAAAAATGAAAATAGCAGTGTATCCAGGTAGTTTTGATCCAATTACATATGGACATCTTGATGTGATTGTTCGTTCAAGTCAATTGTTTGATAAAGTAATTGTGGTTATTATGGAAAATAATCAAAAAAATTATTTGTTTAGTCAGGATGAGCGATTAGAAATGTTAAAAGCAGAATGTGCTCATTTGAATAATGTTGAATGTTGTGTTGGACAAGGACTAACAATAGATTTTGTGAAGAAAAATAATGCAAATGTAATTATTCGAGGAATAAGGGCAGTAGCAGATTATGAATATGAATTACAAAACGCAACAACGAATATGATGTTAGATGAATCAATTGAAACATTATTCTTATTAGCGAAACCACATTACTCATTTTTAAGCAGTAGTGGTGTAAGAGAGATTGCGAAATATCATGGTAATATTGATGCTTTTGTAAGTGAATTTGTGAAGAAAAAATTAGTAGAAAAGTTTAAATAATGTAGTGATTGAAATTTTATAATGTATCATTATAGTTGCCTCTAAGACACTTTTATAATATAATAGTGTTATCCGATTCTAAAAATCGGCAAGGAGGACTTATGAATAAACCAAAGAAAAAGCCTTTTTGGCAAGTATTAATGGTTGGCGCATTAAGTATCTTGATGGTAATTATACCGTTAAATACAACACAGGTAAAAGCTTATAGTCAAAGTTTTTTAGACCAAGTAAAACCTGCGGCAGTACAGATGGGAATAGAGACTGGAAGATTTCCTTCAGTAGCAATCGCACAAGCAATTCTTGAAAGTGGTTGGGGTACAAGCAGTTTAACACATACACATAATAATATTTTAGGGATAACACATCCTTCAGGAGGATTTAGATCTTTCTCAAGTATTAGTGAATCAATGAGATATTATGGTACGATATTTACTTCTACAAGTGGAATGAGAAGACATTATCGTGCATTTTTAGCTGCAACTACACCACAAGAAGCAGCTCATGCCCTAACAAAAACTTATGCTCAAGATCCAAATTATGGAAGTCGTTTAATTGGTATTATGGATCGTTATAATTTATATCGATTTGATGCTGAAAGAGATGAGTTAATCCGTATTGAACAAGAAAGACTTGAAGCAGAGAGAAAAGCTGAAGAAGAAAGGCTTGCAAAAATTGCAGAATTAGAAAGATTACGTTTAGAAGCAATTCGTTTAGAGAGTTTAAAAACAGTATCTTTAAAATATGAAGAAGCTTATGAGCGTATTGTAGCTCAATATGCAGAAAAATATGATTTATTTGTTAAATTAGATGTAAATAAATTAGAATTTGATGGTTACTTATATAAATTAAAAGTAAATGAGCGTTCATTATTAGAAAAAGGAGAATAGTAGTGGAAAAAGTTTACGGTGAAATAGATTTAGAATTATTAGAAGCAATGGGAAACGTGAATGGAATTCCTGGATGCGAAAAAAATGTTTCAAAGGTAATGAGAAGTTACTTAGAAGATGTGGTAGATAAAATCGAGTATGATAATTTAGGTTCTTTAATTGCAATTAAAGAAGGAAAAGCAAATGGACCTAAAATTATGATTTCTGGTCATATGGATGAAGTCGGTTTTATGGTAAGTAAAATTGATGATAAAGGTTATATTTCATTATCACCTGTTGGTGGTTGGTGGGGACATGTGATTTTATCACAAGGTCTAGTTATTACAACTCGTGAAGGAAAAGAAATTTATGGAGTTGTAGGATGCCGTGCTCCTCATGGATTACCAGCTGATGTTCGTAATAAAGTACTTGAAATTAAAGATGTCTTTTTAGATTTAGGGGTAAAAGACAAAGAAGAAGTATTAGAACTTGGTGTTAATATTGGAGATATGGTTACTCCTGATACAAAATTTAGAGTAATGAATAATGAAAATTATTTAATGTCTAAAGCATGGGATAATCGTGCGGGAGCTTGTATTGTGGTCGACGTAATGCGCCGATTAAAAGACTGCAATTTAGATGCAACTGTGTATGGAGTTGGATCTACACAAGAAGAAGTAGGATTAAGAGGAGCAACAACTGCTGCAAATAAAATACGACCAGATATTGCATTTGGAATTGATGTTACTTTAGCAACAGATATGCCAAATGAAGTTTCAAATGGTGTAGAATTAGGAGTAGGAGTAGTATTATCATTAATGGATGCAAGTGTTATTGCACATCGAGGATTAATTGTAGAAGTAGAAAACTTATGTAAAGAATTAGGTTTATCTTTTACTTACGATTTAATGCTTGCTGGAGGAACAGATACTGGAGCAATTCATAAAGCGAATAGTGGAGCAATTGCGATGACATTATCGATTCCATCTCGTTACATTCATGCGCACCGTAGTTTAATTCACCGTAAAGATTATGCAGATACTGTAACACTACTAGTAGAGTTTATTAAGCGTTGTAATAATGAAGTATTTGCTCGATTACAAAATTCTAATCGTTAAACTGGAGAAATCCAGTTTTTTATTTGATTTTTAAGCGATAGTATGTTAAAATGTGGATGATTGCAGGTCGGAAAGGAAAAAAAGGATGAAAAATAAAACGATGGCATTAGTAAATGGGATTGTTGGGTTAGCTGGAGGAATTTTACTTTTAATTGGACCATTCTTAGTATTAGGTTCATTTGCAAGTTCAATTAGTAAAGAAGCACCAACAAGCTTTAATACAAGTTCTCAAGCAGCAGCTGCAATTACACGTTCAGCACAAGGAGCTTCAGGAATGGCAGCATTCTTAAGTTTAGTAGGGATTGCAATTTTAGTTTTAGGAATTGTAGGATTAGTACACTACAAAGGTGATAACCGTGTAGGATCTGCTGGTGGAATCTTATTAATTGTTGGTGGAGCGTTATCTATCATTCCATTTTTAGGATGGATTGGTGGAATCCTTGCAATTATTGGTGGTTCATTATATCTAGCAAAATTAAAAAACTTCAAAGTTGTAGTAGAACAACAATAAGCTGATTGAAAAATCAGTTTTTTTTATAATATAAAATTATAATAGGAAATAAAAGAGTCTTTTTTTATTTTAAATGACATAAAATTATGGTATAATATTTAAAAATGGAGGAAATCAAATGAAAGATATATTAGTAGGGCAATATATTGAATTAGAGAAGACAAGACAGAAGGAGAATATTGAATTAATTGCTTCAGAAAACTTTGTTTCTGAAGATATTTTAGAAGCTTGTGGAAGTATTTTAACGAATAAGTATGCTGAGGGATATCCAAAGGCAAGATATTATGATGGGTGTGAAAATGTAGATTTAATTGAGCAATTAGCAATTGAACGCTTAAAAGAATTATTTGGAGCAGAACATGCTAATGTTCAACCACATTCAGGTTCACAAGCTAATATGGGTGTTTATATGGCAATATTAAATCCAGGAGATAAAGTATTAGGAATGGACTTAAATGCTGGAGGACACTTAACTCATGGACATCCACTTAATTTTTCAGGATTACTATATGAATTTCATGGTTATGGAGTAGATAAGGAAAGCGAAAAAATTGATTATGAAGAAGTGCGTAAATTGGCTTTAGAAATCAAACCTAAATTAATTGTTGCTGGAGCTAGTGCTTATTCAAGAATAATTGATTTTAAAAAATTTAGAGAAATTGCAGATGAAGTAGGTGCATATTTAATGGTTGATATGGCGCATATTGCAGGATTAGTTGCAGCAGGGTTACATCCAAATCCAGTGCCTTATGCAGATTTTGTAACGAGTACAACGCATAAAACATTAAGAGGACCTCGAGGTGGAATTATTTTATGTAAGCAAGAACATGCTAAAAAATTAAATTCTCGTGTATTCCCAGGAATTCAAGGTGGACCATTAGAGCATATTATTGCTGGAAAAGCGATTTGTTTTTACGAGGCGTTACAACCTGAATTTAAAGATTACGCAAAACAAGTAATTTTAAATATGAAAGCGATGAGTGATCGTTTTATTGAACGAGGAGTTAAAGTAGTTTCAAATGGAACAGATAACCATTTATTAATGATTAATGTTAAAACTCGTTTTGGAATTACAGGTAAAGAAGCGGCAGATCGTTTAAGCCAAGTAAATATTACATGTAATAAAAACAGTGTTCCTTTTGATGATGAAAAGCCAGTTTATGCTAGTGGAATTCGTTTAGGAAGTGCTGCTATGACAACAAAAGGTTATAAAGAAGAGCAATTTATTCAAATTACAGATTGGATTTGTGATGTGTTAGAAAATACAAATGAAATTGAAAGAGTAAAAAAAGAGGTATTAAATTTAACGCAAAATTGGAAAGGTTAGTATGAAAAAAGAATTATTAGAATTACGAAAAGTAATGGAAAAAGAAGGAGTAGATTATTATTATATTCCTACTTCTGATTACCATGAAAGTGAATATGTGGGAGATTATTTTCAAGCTAGAAAATTTATTTCAGGATTTAGTGGAAGTGCTGGATATTTATTAGTTGGACTAAAAGAAGCAATTTTATGGACAGATGGAAGATATTTTGTTCAAGCTGAAATGGAATTAAAAAATAGTGGGATTTCATTATATAAAATGGGATTAGATAATGTTCCTACAATTAAAGAATATTTAAAATCACACTTAAAAAAAGATGATGTTTTTGCTTTTGATGCTCGTGTAGTAAATGTTGCAAATGCAATTGAATTTAAGGAAATTTGCGATGAAAATTATGGAGAATTTAAAGATTGTGATTTAGTAAGTGAAATTTGGAAAAATCGTCCAGCATTATCTAAAGAAAAAGCATTTTATTTAAATGAAAAATATAGTGGAGAAAGTATTATTTCTAAATTAGCGAAATTAAGAGATAAAATTCGTGAAAACCATTGTGATTCGATGGTATTAAGTAGTTTAGATGAAATTAATTATTTATTTAATATTCGTGGAAATGATATTGCTTATACACCACATGTATTAAGTTTCGCGATTGTTGGATTAGATAAAGTATCACTTTATATTGACCAAAGTAAATTAAATGATGAAATTAGAGAAGAACTAGAAATTGCGGGTGTAGAAATTTATGATTATGAAGAAGTTTATCGCCATGCTAATGAATTGGAAGAACAAGTATTATGTGATTTTAGAAGCTTAAATTATCGCTTATATTTAAGTATTCGCAGTGCTATTGTGAATCGAGTATCACCATTGATTTTAATGAAATCGATTAAAAATAAAGTTCAAATTGAAAATATGAAAATTGCACATATTAAAGATGGAATTACAATGGCTAAATTTATGTATTGGTTAAAAACAAATGTGAATAAAATCAAAATGGATGAAGTAAGTATTCAAGATAAATTAGCTGAAATTGCATTACAACAAGAAAATTGTTTTGACTTAAGTTTTAATACAATTTGTGGATTTAAAGATCATGGTGCAATTATTCATTATAGTGCAACAAAAGAAAGTGCATATGAAGTAAGTGGAGATGGGTTATTACTTGTAGATAGTGGAAGACAATATTTAGAAGGAACAACAGATATTACGCGTACTTATGCAATTGGAAATGTTTCTTTAATTGAAAAAGAGCATTATACAGCAGTACTTCGTGGTTTAATTAATTTAAGTTTAGCAAAATATCAATATGGAGTTCGTGGCGTTAATTTAGATATTTTAGCTCGTCAACCGATTTGGGAGTTAGGGCTAGACTATCGAACAGGTACAGGGCATGGAATTGGATTTGTGTCAGGAGTTCATGAAGCTCCAAATGGAATTCGTTGGAGAATTGTTCCTGAAAGAAATGATAGTTGTATTTTAGAAGAAGGAATGTTTATTACAAATGAGCCTGGAATTTACTTAGATTATAAGTATGGAATTCGTTTAGAAAATGTTTTATTAACTGCACCATTTACTACAAATGAATATGGAAGATTTCTACAATTTGAAACGATTACCTTTGCTCCTTTTGATTTAGAATTAGTTTTAGTTGATAAATTAACTTCAATAGAGCGTAAATGGTTAAATGATTACCATAAAGAAGTATATGATAAATTACAATCTAACCTAACAAATGAAGAAAGAGTATTCTTAAAAGAATGTACAAGGGAAATCTAATGAATGTAAATAATAGAAATGCAACAATGATTATGGATTTATATGAGTTAACGATGGCTCAGACATATTTTAAAAACGGTGACAAAGATCAAATCGTTACATTTGATATGTTTTATCGTAAGAATCCTGATGATGCAGGATTTAGTGTTTTTGCAGGATTATCACAACTAATTGAATATATTAACCAATTAGAATTTAAAAAAGAAGATATTGAATATCTAAGAAGTCTAAATTTATTTGAAGAAGATTTTTTGAATTATTTATCTGCTTTTAAATTTACTGGTGATATTTATAGTGTTGAAGAAGGAAGTGTTGTCTTTCCTAATGAGCCTTTAATTATTATTAAATCAAATATTATTGAAGCACAATTAATTGAAACCGCATTATTAGTAGCTATTAATCATCAAAGTTTAATCGCTACTAAAGCATTGCGTATTGTTCGTAGTGCCAAAGGTAAAGGTGTAATTGAATTAGGTGCAAGAAGAGCTCATAATTTTGATTCTAGTGTGTATGGAGCAAGAGCAGCATATATTGGAGGAGTAGATGCTACAAGTAATGTTTTAACTGGACAGCAATTTAATATTCCAGTTGTTGGGACTATGGCGCACTCATATATTCAATTTTTTGAAAATGAATATGAAGCTTTTAAAACTTATGCTTTAACTTATCCAGATAATACAGTATTGTTGATTGATACTTATAATACAATAGATTCAGGATTAGAAAATGCAATTAGAGTTCATAATGAAGTTTTAGTTCCAATGGGTAAACAATTAAAAGGTGTTCGTATTGATAGTGGTGATATTGCTTATTTATCAAAAAAAGTTCGTCGTATTTTAGATGAAAAAGGATTAGTAGATGTAAAAATTATTGCATCCAATTCTTTAGATGAATATATTATTAAATCATTAAATGAACAAGGTGCTAAAATTGATTTATATGGAGTTGGTGAGAATTTAATTTGCAGTAAGAGTACACCAGTGTTTGGGGGTGTATATAAATTATCTAGTTTTGAAAAAAATGGGATAATGATTCCTAAAATTAAACTAAGTGATAATATTACTAAAATGACCAATCCTTCATATAAGAAGTTATATCGAATTTATGATGCTATCACAAATAAAGCAAGTGCAGATTTAATGATTTCATACGATGAAGTTATTGATGAAAATAAATCCTTAACGATTTACCATCCAAATGATATTTGGAAAAATAAGCGATTTGAAGCAGGTAGTTATTATGTAAAAGATTTACATGTCCCAATTTTTATTAATGGAAAACAAGTATATCAAGAAAAATCACTAGACGAGATTCGCTTATATTTAAAACAAGAGTTAGATACATTATGGGATGAAGTGAAGCGATTTGAATATCCTCAAGAATATTATGTAGATTTAAGTTATAAATTATTAAATATTAAATTAGAAATGCTAAATGAATTAGCAAGAAGAGAGAAATAATGAAAAAAATACTTTTAATTTTTAGTTTATTTGTATTAGTGGGATGTAATCGTCAATTAATTGATGTAAATTATCGATTTACTTATGCTAAGGTAATTATTGGAAATGAAATCCAAATTCACAAAATTAAATCTTGGAAAGATTTTCCGGAAGGAGATCAAATTCAAATTACACTTGAAGATGGAAATACATTATTAACACATAGTACAAATGTGATTTTATACTCAGAAAAACCATAAAAGCATGGAATTAATCCATGCTTTTAAATATTTTGGTTGTAGCTACAAATAATATAGCAATACATACTAAAATAGAAGATAGAATAAAGATAATGTGACTACTGTAATTTGTATAGATATAACCAAATAATAAATTATAAATTGATCTTACAATACCTACACCAGCTGTAAGTAGTGTGATGACACTTGCAATTTGATGTTCTTTAAATTTAGTTCTAAAAAATGAAATATTTCCTACAGTCGAAATAATGATACTAGTAAAATGAGTAATAGGCATCAATACAACAATATATGGATTTTGTGTTAGTCCTGTAATCATTAATCGAATTGATACAAGTATAGCAGATAAAATATAGAATTT
>JBHALC010000134.1:0-7018 GCA_041827565.1 Erysipelotrichaceae bacterium | reverse complement strand
TATTTACTTCTTCACATGTTTCCTTAGAAGCCATATTTAAAAACCATGTTTCATTGGGATATCTCATAATTAGATTATATTTTATATCCATGATATCAAAAATAGTTTCATAAAAATTATCATTATTTTTTTCATATTCTAAATCTTGAGTTAATAGATCAACTGTATACTTAAGTAAGTGTAAATAGAAATTCTTTTTACTACCAAAATAATAGAATAGTGAACCTTTGGAAATACCTGCTTCCTGAGTAATTAAATCAGTACGAGCTTCAACAAAAGAAAACTTTGAGAAAACTTTAATTCCTTTAGTTATTATTTGGTTCTTTTTTTCATTTGAAATTTTTTCAAAATTCATAAGTTATCTCCTTAAATTTGAATGACTATCCAATCATCTGAATAAATTACACCACATATTGACTGATTAGTCAATATGTGGTGGCATATAATGAAATAAACAATTTGTATAAGATTGTTATTGTTTTTGGTATAAAACATTATTTTTAATTTTTGAATTAATTGAAGTGTAGTTAAAAAATGAATGTATTCGCTATATTATGTATATAATTTTTCTAAAAAATATAACATAATACTATGTTTATCATCAATATTATAATTGTTTAAAATAACAAAATATTTTTTAACATATGCTCTTTATTTTTTTTTATAAACGTGCTATAATGGATGCAATTGATAGGTTAGAGGAGGAAAATATGAAAAAAGTAGAACGTATCATGGGTGGAGTACTTTTAGTAGCCACAGTATGTTTTGGGTTGTTTTACTTACAAAAACAACCATTAATCTTGCGATTAGTAGCAGGATTTGGATTTGGGTATGCCTTATCTCGTGGGTTTTTAGGATTTGCGGGAAGTGTGAATCGTGCATACAATACAGGTTCAACTAAATTAATGCGAACATTAATGTTGATGTTCTTTGCAACAGCTGCAATTTCAGTTGGAATTTTATATGGTGCAGATGTGACTAAGATGGATTTATGGATTAATCCAATTAACTTAGGGCTATTACTAGGTGGATTACTGTTTGGATTTGGGATGGTATTTTCATCTTGTTGTGCATCTGGGGTATTAACAGATTTAGTTACTTCATTACCTCGTGCATTAATCACATTATTTTTCTTTGGAGCAGGGGTATTTTTAGGATTCCCACTTCAAAATACAGCAGACTGGATTAATAAATCTTGGTTTACTTCTTCAACGGGAGAAGCAATTAAACTAGGTGGGGTATATTTACCAGATTTATTTAAGTTTGATGGATTTAATGGATATTTAGGTGCAGTAATTTTAACTGGAATTTTATGTTTAATTGTAGTATACATTAGTTACTTATATGAAAATAAACGTAAAAAAGCAGGTACATATACAGGACATTTCAGTGAAAAAATGCAAGAAAATGAAGCTAAAAAAGATTTAGAAAGTGAAAGTTTTGATTTATCTTGTACTAGTTTATATGATAAACTATTTGTGAAATCATGGAGCATGAAAACTGCTGCAATGGTAATTGTGGGGATCTTTGTGTTATTAATGGGAACAACTGGAGCTGGATGGGGAGCAAGTACTCCTTACGGACACTGGTTTGGGCGTTTCTTAATGTTATTTGGAGTAAGTGCTGACTCATTAGCATCATTTGCGAATATGAAACCAGGACCATTTACATCTCCATTCTTAGAGCACCCAATTTATATTCAAAATATTGGGATTTTACTTGGAACATCATTTTATTTATTAACATCAAACCGTTTAATTGATACATTTAAAGCAAGTCTAAAAATTACACCAAAACAAGCATTATTCTATGCAATTGGGGGATTATTTATGGGATTTGGAACTCGTTTAGCGAATGGATGTAATGTTGGGGCATTATATACTCCAATTGCAAATTTCTCATTATCTGGTTGGATTTTCCTAGTAGTACTTGTAATTGGAGGTATTGTTGGGAATAAAGTTGCTAAAAAATTAAATTTATAGAAAGAAGGAAAGAAAATTGAAAGTTTTAGTAATTGGTGGTGTTGCGGGAGGAGCTAGTGTAGCTGCTCGTGTACGCCGTATTGATGAAAATAGTGAAGTAATTATGTTTGAAAGAGGACCGCATGTTTCTTTTTCGAATTGTTGTTTACCATTCCACTTAAGTGGAATTATTGAAAAGAGTGATTCATTGGTTTTAATGGATCCTCAAGAATTTGCAGTAAAATACCGAATTGATGCTCGTGTAAATAACGAAGTAATCGAAATCAAACCTGAAGAGAAAAAAGTAGTAGTTAAAAATGTACTTACTGGTGAAACTTATGAAGAAAGCTATGATAAATTAGCTTTAGCACCAGGAGCCAATGCAATTTTACCTAAATCAATTAAAGGGTTAGATTCTAAACATGTATTTGTGGTTAAAAATGTAGTAGATATTGATCGATTACAAAAGTTTATTGTTGAGAAAAATGCGAAAAACATTACAGTTGTTGGGGCTGGATTTATTGGACTTGAAGTAGTAGAAAATTTAGTTCATGCAAATAAAAATGTAACTTTAGTTGAAGGAAGCAACCAAGTGTTAAAACCTTTAGATTTTGATATGGTTCAAACTCTACATAAAGAATTACATGATCAAGGTGTTAAATTAATTTTAGAAAAAAATGTAGTTGAAGTTAACGATACTCAAGTTGTATTAAATGATGGTACAGAAATTGAAAGTGAAGTCGTAGTTATGGCGATTGGAGTTACTCCTGAAACAACACTTGCAAAAGCTTGTGGAATTGAATTAGGAAAAACAAATGCAATTTTAGTAAACTCTCATTTCCAAACAAACTATCCAGATATCTATGCTGTAGGGGATGCAGTTGAAGTTGTACACCGTATTACAAATGATAAGATTTTATTACCATTAGCTGGTCCTGCACAAAAACAAGCCCGTATTGCTGCGAACCATATGTTTGGTAAGGAAGCTAAAACAGAATTTAAAGTAATTGGATCAAGCTGTATTCATTTATTTGATTACAATGTTGCAAGTACTGGATTAAATGAAAAAGATTGTATTCGCTATGGAATTGATTATGATTTTGCATACACAATTCCTGGAGATAAAGTAGGATTAATGCCTAATGTAAATCCGTTATTCTTTAAATTAGTTTACCGTAAAGAAGATGGAAAAATTTTAGGTGCTCAAGCAATTGGTAAAGGAGATGCAGTAAAACGTATTGATGTCATTGCAAGTTTAATCACTATGGATGCTACAGTTGAAGATTTAATTGATACTGAATTATGTTATTCTCCTTATTACTCAACTGCTAAAGATGTGGTTACTCATACAGGATTAGTAGCAAGTAATTTACTAGAAGGAAGCTTTAAGCAAGTGGGAGTTTCTAAAGTGCGTGAATTAGTTGAAAATAATGCATTTATTATTGATGTTCGCGAGCCAAATGAATATGCAAATGGACATTTAATTAATGCAGTTAATATTCCGATGTCTCAATTTAGAGATCGTCTAAACGAAATTCCAAAAGATGTACCCGTATATTTACACTGTCGTTCATCTCAAAGAAGTTACAATGTTATCTGTGCTTTACAAGCATTAGGATATGATAATTTATACAATATTTCTGGATCTTTCTTAGGAATTTGTAATTATGAGTATTTCTTAGATCAAACAACTGATAGAGAAAAAATTGTAACAGCTTATAACTTTAAATAAAAAAATAGAGTGCAGAAATAGAAATTAACTTTACAATAATGAAATATTTAACTAAAAATACTTTTCTTTATTCGTATTACTGCTGTATTTTATTTCAGATTAGTGTTTTATATTTAATGTATACTATAAGAAGAGTGTTTACTTTATCGTTAGTTATCTTTATTTCTATATACAATCAATAAAATTTATCAAGAACTTTATTAAGCTAGAGATTTTCAAATCTTTATCTTTTTACTTTATTATTAAGAAAATTACTTAACCAAGGTAAATTAATTTTTTTAAAATCAATTGACTTTATATTTGATTTCATCATAAAATAAAATCGCGAGGTAATCCATTATGAACCGATTTAACCAAAATATTACTTTATTTTATGAAATGGATGAATTGAAACCATTTTTAATTCAAGATATCGATTCTACCTTATCTGCAACCGATATCAATATGATCAATATTTTATATTTTAATCAATTAGATAGTGTCAAAGATTTATGTACTATTCTAAGTTGTTCTAATGCATTGATTTCAAAAATAATCAAAAGATTATATTTGAATGATTATTTAATTATTGAAAATGATGCAGAAGATAAAAGAATCAAATTAATTCAATTATCTGAAAAAGGAATCAAAATAGCAGAAGCTTTAAATAAAAGATTATATGATTTTTTTAGCGAAGCCTTTTCTCAATATAGTGAAGCTGAAATTGAATTATTTATTCAAATGTTTAATCAATGTAGTATTAAATTTAAAAAGATGAAGAATGAAAGAAAGTTTAAAAGGGAGGGGTAGAAGATGAATTGGATAAAAAAATACCCTAATACACTTCAACATGATCAAAGTGATTGTGCTGCAGCGGTTATTTCTTCTGTTTTACTGGTTTATAAAAAAGAACTATCAATTATGAAAATACGAGAAATCATTGGAACAGATATGTATGGAACAACTGTTAAAGGAATTGTTGACGGTTTACAGAAATTGCATTTTGAAGCTAAAGCTGTTCGAGTTTTATTAAATGAAATTACAAAAGAAGTTACACTCCCAGTAGTATTACAAGTAAAAAATGAATTAGGAATGAATCATTTTGTGGTATTACATAAAATTAAAAATGAAAAGTATACAATAGGTGATCCTGCTAAAGATGTACGAGAATATACCTTTGAAGATTTAGAAAAAATTTATCAAGGGATAGCGATTTTTATGATTCCCACTTCTTTATTTGAAAGTACCAATAAAAAAGATAAGTCTATGTTTGATTTATTTAAGATGCTGATACTACCTCAAAAAAAATTAATTATTACGATTATTTTAACTTCTGTGTTATTAAGTATTATTGGTATTATTGCTAGTTTATTTTCTAAAGTCATTATGGATGAAATTATTCCTTATCAACTTAAAAATTCATTATATCTTTTCCTGATTATTTTTGGTATTGTGTCTATTATACAAAGTTTACTTTCTGCATTTCGACAACAAATTTTGTTATTTTTATCACGAAAAATCGACATACCCGTACTAATGGGATACTATAATCATATCATTCATTTACCTTATATGTTTTTTGGGACAAGAAGAGTAGGAGATATTATTACCCGTTTCCAGGATGCTATGACTATTAAAGACATTTTCACTTCTATTTCTATTTCATTGGTAATGGATATTACTTTATCTTTTATTAGTGCCATTGTCTTATGGCATATTAATAGTAGTTTGTTTATTATTTTATTATGTATGGTTTTTATTAATATTATATTATTATATGTCTTTAAAAAACCATATAAAAAAATTAACATGGAACAAATGGAGGCAGGATCAAAATTAAATTCACAATTAATAGAATCGATTAAAAATATAAATACGATAAAAGCACAAAATGATGAGCAAAATCAAATTGAAAAGCTGGAACAAAATTTTGTGCATTCACTCCAAATTGGTTATAAGGAAGGAGTTTTAAAAAATGTACAATCTACTATTTCAAGTATGATTGGAACATTGGGAAATATTATATTTATGGCTGTTGGAACTTTATTTATTATAGATCAAAAAATGAGTATTGGAGATTTATTAGTATTTCAAACTTTAAGTCAATATTTTGTAGAACCAGTTCAAAATTTAGTGAGCCTTCAATTAACATTTCAAGAAGCAAGTATTGCGATGAATCGATTAAATGAATTAATGTCTTTAAATCGTGAAGATGAAAATAATTATCATCTTTTAGATGAAATTGATTTAAAAGCAGATATTTTATTTGAAGAAGTTGATTTTGCGTATGGGAGTAGACCGAATGTATTGTCTAACTTTAACTTGGTTATCCCTAAAGGAAGAAAAATTGCAATTGTGGGAGAAAGTGGTGCAGGTAAAAGCACAATTGCAAGATTATTATTAAAATTTATCGAACCCTCAAAAGGAAATATTAGATTTGGTGAATTTAGTTTAAATAGTGTAAACCAAAGTTATATTCGTAATAAGATTGCCTATATTCCTCAAAATATTGAATTATTTTCAGGAACGATTTTAGATAATTTAAAAGTGGGAAATCCACATGCAAAACTAGAAGATATTATTCGTGTTTGTAAATTAGTAGGAATTCACGATTTAATCCAAGGATTACAAAACAAATATGGATCTTTTGTGGAAGAAGGTGGTCAAAATTTCTCTGGTGGAGAAAAGCAAAGATTAGCAATTGCAAGAGCACTATTATCTAAAGCAGATTTATATATTTTTGATGAAGCAACAAGTAATTTAGATTCTTTTAGTGAACAGATTATTCAATCCTTAATTTTTGATAAAATCATTGATAAAACTGTAATTATTATTGCCCATCGTTTAAGTACAATTCAGAAATGTGATACAGTTTGTTTTATGGAAAATGGGAAAGTGATTGAGCAAGGAAGTCATAATGATTTATTAAATCAAAATGGCAAATATGCAAGTATGGTACGATTACAAGGATTATTACCTTCTAATCCAAGTAGTCACTCCATTATTAAACAAGAAAGTGATGAGGTAAGTTATGGCTAAATTAGAGATAAAAGAAAATAAAAAGTTGGTATTAAAAAAAGTGTTGGTAAAAAAATTGTATGGAATTCAATTGGAACAGTTAGATTACGAAATTAATCAATTTTACCAACAATTACAATTATTAAAATCCCAAGCATTTGGTCCACTTGTAACAAGAAATAAAGGAACAAATATTCATGAAGATGGTCGTTTTACAGTGGACTATGAGCTATATATACAAGATCATGATTATAATCAATATAAAAATTATTTTGAAATTCGTGATGAAATAACTGTAAATAATTGCTTATATCTTCGATTCCAAGAT
>JBHALC010000133.1:0-12391 GCA_041827565.1 Erysipelotrichaceae bacterium | reverse complement strand
TTTATAAAAATCATTAAAATTTTTAAAACTATGCATAGCCACTGTAAGACGATGTTGTCCACCATATCCCTTATCTAAATCTTTATATCTATAATATAATTCATATGTTGCTAAACCTCCATCTGCCCTCAGTGAATCTTCATATTTATATTTGTTTTCTGCTTGAACAACAAATATTTGGAATATTAATAAAAATACACTTAATATTGTAATTCTCTTTTTTTCATATTACCTCTCCTTTAGTTATATTTTTATGATATCTTTTTTTTATTTTTTGTCAATAATTTTTTAAATTTTTTCATTTTTATGTTTTCGCTTGCATTTTTTATTTTTTATGTTTTTATTGTTAATTTTGAATTAAGGATAAAAAAGTGGTAAAATATAGAAAAATAATAAGGAGGAATTAGTATGAAACTAATTATTGCAATTATGTCTAATGATGACAGCCCAGCTGTTTCAAGTGCTTTAACAAAAGAACATTTTTCTGTAACACGCTTAGCAACAACAGGTGGCTTTTTAAGAGCCGGAAATACAACACTATTAATCGGAGTAGAAGAAGCTCAAGTTGACCGTGCTCTTGAATTAATTAAAGAGTATTCAAGTAGAAGAACTGAATATGTTCCTAGTGTTTCAACTTATGATTTAGGTCGATATGCTAATTTCCCTACTGAAATACAAGTGGGAGGAGCGACAGTCTTTGTCCTAGATGTAGAACAGTTTATTAAAATTTAAAGGAGTAAATATGAAAAAAATTAGAGTTCGATATGCCCCTTCACCAACAGGGCACTTACATATTGGTGGTGCACGTACTGCACTATTTAATTATTTATATGCTAAGCACCATAATGGAGATTTTATTTTCCGTTTAGAAGATACAGATATTGAAAGAAATATTGAAAATGGAGAAGCTAGCCAATTAGATAATTTAGCTTGGTTAGGAATTATTCCTGATGAATCTCCGTTAAACCCAAACCCTAAATATGCTCCATATCGTCAAATGGAAAGATTAGAGATTTACCATGAAATTGTGGAAAAACTAAAATCTTTAGGTCACGCATATGAATGCTACTGTACACCTGAAGAATTACAAGCAGAAAGAGAAAGACAAGAAGCATTAGGGTTAGCCCCAATGTATAACCGTAATTTAATTTCTAAAGAAATTCAAGAAGAAAGAAAAAAACAAGGAGTTAAACCATCTATTCGTTTGCGTGTTCCTGAAAATAAAGTTTATGAATTTAATGATTTAATTCGTGGACATGTTGCTTTTGAATCTAAAGATATTGGAGATTGGGTTATTGTTAAGTCAAATGGAATTCCAACTTACAATTTTGCTGTAGTAGTAGACGATCATTATATGGAAATTACAAATGTTTTTAGAGGAGAAGAACATATTTCAAATACACCTAAACAATTAATGCTTTACGAAATGTTAGGATGGGAATCACCAACATTTGCACATATGACTTTAATTGTTAATGAAGAGCGTAAGAAATTGTCTAAGCGTGATGAATCGATTATGCAATTTATTTCTCAATACAAAGAAGAAGGATATATTCCTGAGGCAATGTTTAACTTTTTATCACTATTAGGATGGTCTCCTGAAGTTGAAGAAGAAATCTTTAGTCATGAAAAATTAATTGAAATCTTTGATTCTAACCGTCTATCTAAATCTCCATCAATGTTTGATAAAAATAAATTAAAATGGATTAACAACCGTTATATGAAAGACTTAAGTAATGAACAGTACTTAGAATTAGTTCGTCCATTCTTAACTTCATATTACGATTGTTCTTCTAAATCAGCTGAATGGATTGATCACTTACTTTTATTATACAAAGATCAATTATCTTATGGAAAAGAAATTCAGGGATTAGTTGATATCTTCTTCAATCAAGAAATTCACTTTGATGATGCTTGTAAAGAAGTTTTAGCATGGGAAACTACACCTATTGTAAAAGAGAGATTCTATAATATTATTAAAGATGTAGAAGACTTTAATGAAGAAACAATTAAATCTAGTGTAAAAGAAGTACAAAAACAAACTGGAATTAAAGGGAAACCTTTATTTATGGGAATTCGTGTTTTAGTTAGTGGTAGTGAACATGGACCTGATTTAACACAAACTTTAAATTTATTAGGAAAAGAAACTGTATTAAATCGTTTAAAATAAGGAGTGAAGTATGAAGTTTAATGAATATAAATATGTTAGGCCTAATGTAGAAGAAGTAAACAAAATAATTTCTGCATTAGTTAAAAAATTTGAGAATGCAGCATCTACAGATGAAGCAACTACAATTTTATTAGAAATTGATAATGTGAATAAAAATGTGGATACGATGGCTCAATTAGCTGCAATTCGTTTTTCAATCAATACAAAAGATGAATTTTACGCTAATGAAGATGAATTTTGGAATGAAAATAGCCCTTTATTTGCCTCTATGGCAAATAAAGTTGCAAAGGCTGTTTTAAAAAGTCCATTTTTAAATGGATTAAAAGAAAAATTCCCTAAAACTTACTTTATGCAACTAGAAAACAAACAAAAAGCATTTAGTGATGAAATTATTCCACTACTACAAAAAGAAAATAAATTAGCATCAGACTATGCGAAACTAATTGCAAGTGCTGAAATTGAATATGATGGAAAAAAACTAACTTTACCACAATTTGGTCCGTATGCTGAAAGCTTAGATCGTAATGTGCGTAAATCTGCAAGTGAAGCTACTACAAGCTTTTTTGAAGAAAACGAAGCAAAATTTGATACTATTTATGATGAGTTAGTTAAAACTAGACATGAAATTGCTGTGAAATTAGGATTTAAAAATTTTACTGAATTAGGGTATATCCGAATGAACCGTTTTGACTACAATGAAGAAATGGTAAATACATATCGTCAAGAAATTGTAAAATATGTAGTTCCTATGGTACAAAAATTAAGAAATCGCCAAGCAAAACGTTTAGGAATTGAAAAATTAAAAAACTATGATTTATCTTTAGAATACTTAAGTGGGAATGCAACACCTAAATTAGATAGTGATGCTATCTTAAAAGCTGGGCAAAAAATGTATCATGAATTATCAAAAGAAACAGCTGAGTTTATTGACTTTATGATGGAACGTGATTTATTTGATGTTTTATCTAAACCTGGTAAACAAGGAGGAGGGTATTGTACATATATTCCTAACTATGATTCACCATTTATCTTTGCCAACTTTAATGGAACAAGTGGAGATATTGATGTTTTAACTCATGAGGCAGGACATGCTTTCCAAGTATTTAGATCACGTGGAATTACTCCTCAAGATGTAATTTGGCCAACATATGAAACATGTGAAATTCATTCAATGAGTATGGAATTTATTACTTGGCCTTGGATGGAATCTTTCTTTAAAGAGGAAACAGATAAATATAAATTCTCCCATTTAGCTAGTGGTATTTTATTCTTACCATATGGAGTATGTGTTGATCACTTCCAACATGAAGTTTACAACAATCCAAATATGACTCCTGAAGAAAGAAAACAAACTTGGTTAAAACTGCAAAGTTTATATTTACCAGATCGTGATTATAGTGAAAACGACTATTTAAATCGTGGTAATTTCTGGGTTAGACAAGCACATATTTTCTCAACTCCTTTCTACTACATTGATTATACATTAGCACAAATCTGTGCATTCCAATTCTGGAAACGTACTCAAGTAGATAAAGATAAAACAGCTTGGAATGATTACTTAAATATTTGTAATTGTGGGGGAAGTAAATCATTTTTAGAAGTGGTTGCTTTAGCAAAATTAGCTTCTCCATTTAAAGAAGGAGCTTTAAAAGAAACATTAGATAGTATTGGTCAATACTTAGATAATGTAGATGATTCTAAATTTTAATAAAGAAAAACCGAAATCTCGTAATTGAAATTTCGGTTTTTTATTATTTATTTTTATCTGTACGATTCACTGCGTTCATAATTTCTTTCGCTAATCGATTTATGACAGGAACTACAACCGAATTTCCTGCTTGTTTATATAGGTGACTTTGTGCAATATTTTGAGGCAAAATAAAATCTTTTGGATATCCTTGAAATAAAAAGCACTCTTTTGGTGTCAATTTTCTAATACCATGCTTTGTTAAGATTAGTGGGACATTATGACCTCCTGTTCCCATATTAGCAGTAAGTGTTGGACAGAGGTTTGATTTATTTTCTCGTAAATAAACTCTTCTCCATTGATATAGAGTATCTATTTTAATTAACTCTTTTTCTAAAATATCATAAAATTTACAGTTATCTTTTGTATAATAATATTTATCTTCTACTTTTTCATTATAATTAACGATATCACTTATTTTTGTTTCCAAAATTAAAGGCTCTATATTTCTAAAGTTATCAAAATCTTCTATTTTCCTAAAGCCTATGATATATATCCTCTCTCTATTCTGAGGGATATTTCCATAATCGCAAGAATTTAATATCATTGTTTTTAATTTGTATCCATAATTTTCTAATGTTTCTTTTATAACTTTAAAAGTATTTCCTTTATCATGGCCTAATAAATTCTTCACATTTTCAATAAATATTATTCTTGGTAATTTATCCTTTATTACTCTTGCAAGTTGAAAAAATATTTCTCCTCTCTCATCTTCAAATCCCTTTTGATAGCCTGCGATTGAAAAAGCTTGACATGGAAATCCACCCACAATTACATCAACATTTGGCACATCTTTTGCTTTTACATTATGTATATCATCAATTACGATAGAGGTATTATGATTTAGCTTAAAAGTTTCTCCAGCTTTTTGATCAATTTCATTTGACCATATTATTTCAAATCCTGCCTGTTGAAACCCTAGCTCTATTCCACCTACACCTGCAAAAAATCCAGCTACTTTCATTTATCCTCCTTTTTTTGCGGCATGCCTCAAAAATATATTTATTTAGAAATGCGAGTAATACTCGCATTTTTTTATCTTTTATTATATTCTTCTTCAAATGTATCAAAACTTCCTGACTTTAAAAAATCTAAATTATACATCCCATTCTTTATTTTTGATAATTTAATACTATCTATACCAATAACATCTAAATGCTCTTTAGTTACTAAAGTACCTTTTTTTAATCCAAGAATATCTCTTAAAATCCAGTTTCCTAATGCTGAATTTGGATTGCTCATCAATGCTTTACCCCCTTGTTGAGCTACCTTCATACTTAAAATTTTACCATTTGGTAATTTTACATCAAACAGTGCAGTCTTATAATCTTCCGTATTATAAGTAAAAAAAGTATTTTTACTTTTATGAATCCAACTAGGAATAGATATATAGACTTCATCTTCATTTCTAATTCGTCCTTTAGCATTCCACTGATTTAAACCAGATCGTTTTTCCACTTGATTTGTTTTAGGACTATACAATGGAAGTATAATATAATCTTCTGTTTCATTCGATTGTAGATAGTCTATATTTTTAGCATTCATTTTAAAGTTTTCAGATAATAAAAAGTCATAAGGATCCTCTAATATGTCAACAGCAAATCCAAATATTTTTTTATCTTCAGATGTATCAAATCTCTTTAATAATGTACTTTTTGATAAGTTAAAACTATAATCATGTGTTTTATCTGTAAAATGAATACTGCTCTCATTTTCTGATGTTATTTTTATTTTATCAATATTAATAAAATCCATATGTTCTTCATAAATTGCCATATACTTATCACTTCTTGTTACTAAATGATACATCATGTCTGTTAAATTGCAGATTTTCATCGTCGATTTAATTCTCTCATTTCTCATTTCAGAAACTTTTTTTACAAGTTCTATCCCTTTTAAATTGCGAATTAAATGAGATTCTTTATTAAACTCAGCAATCTTCTGAAATGTTCTTCCATTATTTTGTAGAAATGTTTTTAATCCTATTCCTATTCCATCTTTACCTGCATCGACAGATACATCGCTTCTTGAGAAGTTATCAGCTTTAAAAGCTTTACAAAATATATTTTCCATAGCCCTATAATATAAAAACGGATTATTGCTATCTGCAAACAAATTAGACAATGTTCCAGTTACTTTTAATAAATCAACATATATTTTTTTGTTTTCATCACATTGTTTTATAAAAAATTCACTTTTCAACAAAATCACTCCTTACATATTATTATAGTAATTTTATAATATATTTCACTAAATAATTTAAACTGAAGAAATTTATTTTCTAGTTCCAAATATTCCTCTAGTAATTTGACGACCTACTTCTCGTCCAATACTAGACATTACATTTTTTGTGAAACGATCTACCATAGAATCTGTTTTTCTACCTGATTTATTTGATCCTCCTCCAAATATTCCAGATAAGAATCCTCCAATTCCACCACCTTGGCTTTCTTGTTTTACTTCTTCTTTTTCTTCTTTTGGTGTTTCAACTGCTTGTTCTTGTTTCATTTGTTCGATTGCTTCATAAGCAGAGAAAGTATCACTTGCTTCACTATATTTCTCATATAAATTTGAATGATTAATTGTATATAGCACATCTTGTGGATTTACTACACCCATTAAACTTCTCGGTGGACAAACGATTACCTTATCCACAAATGTTGGTGTACCTTTTAAATCTAATGTAGAAACTACTGCTTCTCCTACTCCTAAATTTACAATCGTTTGCTCTACATCAAAACTTCCATCACTTCTTAATGTTTCCGCAATTGCTTTTACATCTTTTAATTCTTTTGGTGAGAATGCTCTTAATCCATGTTGAATTCTAGTTCCTAATTGAGAAGATACACTATCTGGAATATCTGTTGGGTTTTGAGTAACAAAGAATATTCCTACTCCTTTAGAGCGAATTAAACGCACTAGTAATTCAATTTTTTCTAATAGTACTTTGTTGTCATTTGCAAATAAGATATGTGCTTCATCAAAGAAGAATACCATCTTCGGTTTCTCTAAATCTCCTACCTCCTCTAAATTCTCAAATAATTCACTTAATAACCAGAATAAGAATGTAGAATACAATTGTGGTGACAACATTAATTTTGTTGAATTTAAAATATTAATTATTCCTTTGCCTTCAGAATTTGTTTTTAGTAAATCAACTACATTAAATGCAGGCTCTCCAAAGAAATAATTTCCACCTTGTTGTTCTAATACTAATAGACTTCTTAAAATTGCACCTACAGATGCATTAGAAATATTTCCATATGTTTTACTGATTTCTGTTGCATTTTCTCCCACAAAGTTTAATAATGCTCTTAAATCTTTTAAATCATCTAATTCCCAACCTTGTTGATCAGCAATTTCAAAAGCTATTGTTAATACTCCACCTTGTGTTTCATTTAACCCTAATAAACGAGTTAGCATAATTGGACCCATTTCAGATATTGTAGATCTAATATTTACCCCATTTTCTCCATAAACATCAAAAAATTCTACTGGAAATCCACTAAACTCAAAATCTGGAATACCAATTTCCTGAATACGAGATTCAATTTTTTCATTTAAACTTCCTGGAGTTAAAATACTTCCTAAATCTCCTTTAATATCACTTAAAAATACTGGTACTCCTTGATTTGATAATTGCTCAGCAATAACTTTTAATGTTACTGTTTTTCCAGTTCCAGTTGCTCCAGCAATAATCCCATGTCGATTCAACATTTTTAAATTTAAAAATACTTGCTCTTTTCCTTTTCCTAATAAAATTTGACTCATTTTATTCTCCTTTATTATAAATTCGTTTATAATTTTCTACTGATTCTAAAGAATATTTGTGATTTAATACCTCTTTAGTTAATTTTTCATCTTGATATAATGTTTCATATTCTTCAATACTCAATTTAATACGATTTCCAACTTGAGATTCATGGAATGCAGTATTTAAAACATTTTGATATCCTTCAACTAAATTTCCAGAAAAGAATTCTCCTGTAGCACCAGAACCATAAGCAAAGAATCCTATTTTATCACCTTCTTTTAAAGTTTTATCACTTTCTAATAAAGAAATAAAACTTAAGAATAATGATCCTGTATAAATATTACCAATTTTTTTATTATAATACTTACTATTTTCATATCGTTTTAAAATTTTATCATTAATATTTTTGAACTGTAATGCTTTTTGTCCTAACTTACTATATGGCATATGAAGGCAAATTGCCTCAAAATTTTCTTCCTTTAAACCTGTTTTTTCTAAATATTCACTATATACACTATCAAAGAAGCGAATATAAGTTTCAGTTGATAATTTCCCATCTACAATTGGAACTGCACAATTTACTGGTCGATAAAAATCAGATACATCTTCACTAATATAAGTAGTTATATCATCTAGTTCTAAAACTCGTGGATTTTTACTTATCAACATTGCAACACTTCCTGCTCCTTGTGTTGGTTCTCCAGCTGAATTAACTCCATATTTTGCAATATCGCTCGCTAAAATTAATACTTTACTTTCAGGATTAAAATGAATATGATTTTTAGCAAAAGACAATGCAATTGCACTTGAATAACACGCTTGTTTTAATTCCACAAATCTGCATTTTTTAGGTAATCCAAGTAATGAACTAACATATAAACCAGCTGCTTTTGATTCATCAATTCCGCTCTCTGTTGTAAATAAAACTAAATCAATTTTATCGATATCTTCTTTTTTTAAAATCTGATTTGCTGCATTAGCAGCTAAAGTAACACAATCTTGGGATTTTTCAATGATTGCCATCTTACTTTGACCTAATCCAATTAAATATTTATCTGGGTCTACATTTCTTGCAATTGCAAGTTCTTTTAATTCTATATAATAACTAGGAACATAAAACCCTATCTTATCTATTCCTATTTTCATCTCTACATCTCCTCACATCTTTCAATTGACATTGCAATTGAATTTCCACCACCAATACATAAAGTAGCTAGTGCTTTTTTCTTTTTACTTCGAAGCAATTCATATATTGCACTTACAACTAGTCTTGCACCACTTGATCCTAAAGGATGTCCTAATGCAATTGCTCCTCCATTCACATTTAATTGATTATCTAAAATATTTAACTCTTTCTTTACTGCCAGTGATTGTGCAGCAAAAGCTTCAGTCATTTCAATTAAATTATAATCTTCTATTTTTGTATTTGTTTTTAATAGTAATTTATTCACTGCATAAACTGGTGAAAGCCCCATATATTCATTATCACATCCACTTGTTGCATAATCTTTAACAATAGCAAGTGGTTTTAGCCCATATGCTATACAATCTTTTTTTCTCATCAATACCAATAATGACGCTCCATCACTTAGTCCTGATGCATTAGCAGCACTAACACTTTGATAGATTGGTTTTACTTTAGAAATCGAATCAATAGTGGCATCATGACGAATAAACTCATCTTCATTTAATCCATTAATTTCTACTATTTCTTCTTTGAAATACCCTTTTTTTGTAGCTTCACTTGCTCTTAAATGACTAATTAAAGCAAATCTATCTTGTTCTTCTTTCGAAATTTGATATTTTTTAGCAATATTTTCTGCTGTTTGAATCATATCAATATTTGAAATAGAATCATATAATCCATCATTTTGAATACTATCAATTATTGTATCTTGACCATATTTTTTCCCAAATCGATGTTGTTTTAATAGATAAGGTGCATTAGACATACTTTCTACTCCACCCACAATACATAAATTACTTTCATATAATCGTAGTGATTGAACGGCAAAAAGAATCGATTGCATCCCAGAACCACATACTGCATTAATGGTAGTTGCCATTGTATCAAAATTTAATCCCATTTTTAATGCGAATTGTCGTGCAATATTTTGACCATTTCCTGCTTGAATTACATTTCCAATAAAGACTTGATCGATTTTGTCTTTTGGTAATTCTTTTAATAATTCATTCCCAACTTCTACTAATAAGTCTAGAGCAGATTTATTTTTAAAAGTTCCACCGAATTTTGCAATTGCACTTCTTTTTGCAGCAACGATTACTATTTCTTCCATGTCCTCACTCCTCCATAATATTATACCACTTTTATATCAATTAATACAAAAAAATCACATAAAAAGAGATAGAAATCAATTTTTTTCTATCTCTTTATTTCATTTTAATCGATTGTTGCCAATTCACATCACAAACTAATATTTCATTTTTTAAAACTTCACGATTTTCAATTAAATCAATTACTTTTTGTGCTACAACTTTACCTTCCTCAAATGCAGGTTGAACAATCGTTGTTACACTAGGAGAAACAAATTCACTCCATTCTGTATTATCAAAACCTAGTATTCCTATTGTTTCTGGAATAAGATGGCGATATTTTTTAAGTGATAAATATAAAGTAGGTAATAACCAACAGTTTGGAACAAAAATCATTGTTTTTTTATTTAAATCTAATGAATCAGTAATTTTACTCTCCACTTCATCTAATTTAGCATTATTCGAAACAATAATATTTTGATAAGTCTGATTATATTTCTCCATACAATCAATAAAACCATTTGTCCTTTCTAATCTTGTACTTAAATCTTTTGGATCTCCTCCAATCAGTATAAAATTATCATATTGATTACCCTCAATAATTTTCTCAACTGTATTATATACAGAAGTATAATTATCTGTTTTCACACTCACTACATTATCATTTATACTATTACTATCAATAAATACTAATGACTTATTGTGTTGAATAATTTTATCTACTAAATCATCAAATCCTATTGTAGGTTGAATAATAAACCCATCCACACCTATTTGAATCATTCTTTGAATAAATTTTTCTTCTTTTTCAATATCATAATTACTACTACCCATGACAATTTGATACCCATATTCTTGCATTTTTTCTTCAATCCCTTTAACTAACTGATTAGAAAATCCATTTGTAATATCTCCTACTAACACTCCTATTAAATTAGTTTTTTGAATACTTAAACTTCTAGCTAATGCACTAGGTGTATAATTATATTCTTCTATTACTTTAGCAATGCGCTCTTTAGTTTCATCAGACATACTTTTAAATCTACCATTCAAATAAAATGAAACAGTTGTTTTAGATGTATTCGCAAATTTAGCAATATCTTTAATTGTTATTTTCTTCATACTAACTATCCTTATAAATTTCCTTTTTTACCGCATAATTATATCATTTTTAATTCATACATTCTATTAAAAAGATATGAATTTGTTGGGAAAGTTCGCAATTTTGTTATAATATCAAAATGAAGCAATTTTAATATACTTATTTTCTATTTTCTTATAAATTACTATATTACCATAAACAGCAATATTTTTAATATGAAAACATTTTTGTCCTTCATAAATTTCATTATTCTTTATGAATATAATATATTCTTTGCCTTCACAACACACTTGATAACTAAGCGCAATTTCATCTGATACAATTTGATTTTTCTGATATACTTCTATTTTATGTATTTCGTAATTTTTAGGATAAATTAAATATTTTAAAGTGATTTCATCTTTAAATTCTTGATTTACTACAATTTTTTTTGATTGTTCTAAACGATTATACTGTGATGAATAAATACTATTTTCAACTATATACTCTGGAAAATCAATTTCAATAACTTTGCTCAAATCCGTATTAGGATGCAAATAAAAATTAGCTTGATACTGATGATCTCCATTTGCTTTCACATCATCATAAATTATTAATAATTTTTCAATTAAAACATACTTTCTTCTAACTAATATTCCATCCAAATAGTACCCATCACTACTGATATATCCTTGATTAAAATGCTGTTTATTTCCTGGTAATACCGTTGGATAAATCTTATACTCCCAAGATTTATGAATAAATTTTTGATAATCAATTACAATACTATTATGCTGTGAAAGTTCTTTTAATTGATATCTCTCTTTTACTTCTTGATAATTATATCTTCCACTATCAATAAAAATTGGTTGCTTATAGTAATAATTAAAATGTAATAAATCTACATGGCTATGTGACGAACTCATTGAAGAAATATAGTGACTGAAATGAAATTGATTTTGATTAATAATACTATATCCACTCTCCCTTAAAATTGAAATATTTTCATATTTTCTATCATCTTTTTGATATTGATCACATAATTCTCCTCCCCACAAATACGATTCTATTGTTAAATTATAGAGTGATTTCTTTCCTAACAAAATATCACTTAATGATAAAATACCATCAACACTAACTACATCACTATCTCCAAAGGGAATAAGATTATGATTAAAATCATGAATTTTCTTTAATGTTTCACTTGATATCTCTAAATATTTAAGAAAATCTTTATCTTTTTCTAATCGAGTAATCCAAACTAAGTAAATCACTATTTGCATATGATATAAACTTGATTTTTCCCAATGTAATCCATCAGATAATAGTTGATTGCTTAATAATTCCTTTAGTTTTTGTTTTGCT
>JBHALC010000132.1:0-3132 GCA_041827565.1 Erysipelotrichaceae bacterium | reverse complement strand
TTTAAGCCTATTAAAAATCAACTTTCATAAACCTAAAAAAAACAAAAACCTCCTTTACATCGCATTAAAAGAGGTTAATTTTTGCTGATCTTCTTATAAAATTATCTGAAAATAGTGGTTGTGCAACGGTTACCGATGTTAGCTGTGGTTTTAATATTTGTCAATCTCCACAATTTCAGTCGCTGGATGTGGTTTACCCTCTTTATCTGATTCTTTATATTTTATTGCTAATAAATCTCCTTCTTTAATATACCCCCATCTATTCCACCCTTCGTCCAAGAAATTAACGTATAGATAAAATTGTTTTTTTTCGTCATTCTCCGCAAACATAAAGCTTGACATTCCATACCCTTTATCCTCTGGTATATGATAAACTTTAACAATTTCGTAACCATCTTCTTTAAGTTCTTCAATATGTTCAACATCATAAGTACTTTCTACTTCTTTTTCATGTTTAAACCATTTTACTTTTTTAATTGGATTGTCTACTATGTCATAATCGTATAAAGTGGATATAAATGATTGGTTTTCAGAGCTATTTATGTTTTCGTTTCTTAGTTTACTTATCACATTGAAAAAATGTGATGCGACAAAATTTAAATATTTTAATTTAATATTGTCGGAATATTTATATGTTTCTTTGAGAATAAAATCGCAATCTTTTATTATTTTATTCGTTTCAACACAAGCGGCATCAAAATACCCATCTGATTTGAAGATTGAATCTAATATTTCTAATATTTCATTTATAATTTCTTCATTTGTTGAAATTGCATAATATTTGTATTCAATTTTTCTTTTCAATGCAGTTGCTCTAGATACACCAATTACGCCTGACCAATTCTCTTGTTCCTTCCAATCCTTTGTATTTTCTATTATTTTTTCGAACTCACCTAAATAAATTAAACATAGATAGTATAACTTAGTTATTGAATGACTAAACTTCGTATTGGATTTATTGGGATTATTATATCCTTCACTTATCAATTGTTCAAAATATTCAATTGCATCAGAATAATCATTATTATAAAAGTAACGTAAAGCAATTGCTAATTTAACTTTTGGAGAATCATTGTTAATCTCCTGAGCCTTTGTTAAATATAAAAGTTCATTAGTTGTATCTTTTAATTCTCTAAAAATTCTAGAGTAGTTAAACAACAAAAACCAATCATTATTTTTAAACCTTAAATATTCTGCGAATTTATCTTTCAACCTAATTAACTCATTTATATTTGCAATAGATGATTTAGCTAAAGCTTTATTTAAATCAGTAATTAAGCTATATGTATTTGGTTCTAAATCTTCTGGAATAAAATCATCATCAAATTCATTTAACCCTAATTGTTTAATTCGAGAGGCTTGTTCTAAAATTTTTGCCTTACGTTTTTTAAGATTTTCGGTAATATTATTCCGTACTTCGATATTTTTAGGATTAATTAATAACAAATCACGTATAGAATCACTTAGTCTATATGTGTCATTACCATATTCATCTGTTGCTCTAATAACTAAACTTGTTTTAGATAATTCGTTTATTGATTCTATTATTTCTTCACGATTAATATTTAAGAAGTCAATAAGGTCATTTTTTGTAGGATTTCCAATTGCATAAATTGATTCCAAAATAGTAATTGAATTTTCTTGTAAAGCCTCAATTAGATTTTTATAGCTAAAAGAAGCAATATCTTTTTGTGATTTTGTTATTGAACTATTGATATCTCCTCCCTTTAAATATAAATCTATTGTAAGTCGTATAGCTAAAGGATTATTATTTGCTGCATCCGCAATTTTCTCTAAATCTTCTTGTTTGAAATCTAAAACACCTCTTTTTTTAAGATAATTTCTACTTAAATTAACGGCATGTCGTTTTCCTAGTGGCTCTAATGGAACTGTTGTAGCTGAATCAATAGAAATTCGACTGGTAACCAAGAGCTTCCATTTGATTGGTAAACTTTGGTTAAATTCTATAAATTCTTTTTGATAATCAACTAATAGCGTCTCTAAATTATCAATACAAATAAGTATGTTTTCATCCTCAAGAACTTCAATTGCATCATCAAAATTCGCAAATGTGTATTTTTCCGAATATAGTAGTATTAAATCATTATAGATTGATTCTTTTATCTGTTCAATTTCTCCTATAGCATCAATTGCTTCAATACCATCTGCAGTTAACTTTTCATTTTTTAAAGTACAGAATACTATAGAACTTAGTTTATCAGTCCAAGCTGGATTCAAAGATAAATCCTTTAAATATTGTAAAACAAGAGCAGTTTTACCAATTCCACCTGGAGCAACTATTGCAATTAAATTGTTTCTTTTTTTAGACAATACACTTTCCAAATCCTTAAATTCTTTGTCACGGCCCAATAAACCAGTTATTTCATGATCAAAAGATTGAGGTAATGTATTGGGAATTGCCCAATTTACATTATGTAGCCATTCATCCGGAGGTGTATTTAAATTTTCTTCAATAGCTGAATTTAAAGCATTTCTAACAGTAGTTAAATTTAATCTTTCAATTAAAGGATCACTCGCTATTGTTGCTGCTCTAAACCAATAACAGTCAGGGAAAGGTCTATTGGGATGACTCACTGCATTTCTTATATCAAAAATTCCAAGAATTGAACAAAGTTGTTTGAGTTCAATCATTGATGAATGTAGACTAGTACCTTCTGTTATATTTATTGCAAAATTAAATATTTCATCTAAGTAGCTTGCTTCAATAATTAGATTTATTTTATCTTTTTCTAATGTTACTCCACGTTTTTTTTCTCTATCAACAATTGAATTTATACTTGAATCGGAAATTGAATGAAGAGCTTCATTTTCTATAATATAATTTCCTAAAGATTTTTCTAATTCATATACAATCATTGATGTCTTAATCCTAAGTTTTTGAACATAATCCATATTGCCTTTATTGGTTTAAATGTTATTTAAAATTACTGCTAATATCCAAATATACACAATTTCATTTATTCTACACATATATTATTCGTATATCGTTTTTTTATTTTTGGCTAAAGCCTTTTAGAAAAACCATATCAAAAGTCGGGTTAAAACCCGACCCTATTGAATGAAATAAACCAAAGCCACTGTAGAGATTCTTTTACGATTCATTGGAAAACG
>JBHALC010000131.1:0-9956 GCA_041827565.1 Erysipelotrichaceae bacterium | reverse complement strand
TCCATTTGGTGAACCTAAAGATAAGTTAATAATATCTGCTTTTAATTCAACTGATTTTTCAATCGCCGCCAAAATATCATCATCGTATGCCAACTTATTATTTGGACTATTTGTGAATACTTTCATTGCAAGAACTTGTGCCTCAGGTGCAACTCCCTCTACACTAGCATTAGGATTATTTTCATCGTATTCACCAGAAGCAGCAGCAATACCAGCTACGTGCATTCCATGCATTGTTTTATCTTTATCATCTTTAAAATTATAACTATTATCTGAAAAGTTATACCCATAAGGAACTTTTAATGTAAATTCGCTTGATTCTGGAGAAACTGGTAGTTTAACCTTATCTATCGCTTTAATCGTGGACATATCTTTGTGTTTTGGATCTATTCCTGTATCCACAATTGAAATTACCATTCCTTCTCCTCTATTCGCATAAGTTGCCTTAGCAATCAAAGAATTTGTTAAAACTTGACTCTTATATGCTAAAGGAGTATATGTAAGTGATTCTCTTACAGATTTAACACCTTTAATATTCGAAATTTTACTAATAAATTTACTAGGAATCTCAACAGAAAAACCATGCATTACATTATTAAATTCTCGTCGTAATTGTGTGTCTTGAAATTGATTAATTTCTTGTAGAATTTGATTTCGATTAGCATCATATTCTAATTCAACAATAATTCGTTTTAACTCATTACTCTCACCAACAATTTGATGCTTTTCAATGAATTTTTGTTCTAAATTTGCATTTAAAGTTTGTGATAACACCAAACTTAATGCTAAAACTGAAAATGTTGTCTTTTTCATTAATTTTTTCCTTTCTTTTACATTTTAATGTAAATATATTTTGGATTTTACATTATTTTCAACATTAAGTCAAATCATTTATTAAGAAAAAATATAAATATTTTAAAATATGCCCATATTTGCTACTTTAGATAGTACAATTTCTATACAAAAAAAGCCTAACTTAAAAGTTAGACTTTTATTTCTATTCTAATCCTAAGATTTCAAATCCAGCATCAACATCTTCTTCAGAAATATAAGCTTTAGCATCTTTATCAATAAATTCTGCTAATTTACTTTCTACCTGAACAATTTGTTTTGATTCACGAATAATACGCAAATGTTCAGCTGTTTCGTTAATTCTATTAATACTTTCTCTTTCTTCATCAGTATCAAATCCTGTTCCAGCTGGGATTAAATTCCCCACAATTACGTTTTCATTTAATCCAATTAAGCTATCAATTTTTCCTTTAATTGAAGCATCTGTTAATACTTTTGTAGTTTCCTGGAATGAAGCTGCTGCTAAGAATGAATCTGTTTCAACACTTGATTTAGATACCCCTAATAATACAGGTGCAAATTTAGCTGGTACTAATCCATTCATTAAGGCTTGCTGGTTAATTTTTGTAATTTCAGGTAATGAAATTTGCATTCCTTGATGTAAATCTGTATCATTTCCTTCTGTAACTACAACTTTACGTAACATTTGACGAACCATAACCTCAATATGTTTATCTGCTAACTCAATTCCTTGTGCTTGATATACTTTTAATACTTCTTTTAAAATGTATTCTTGTACTTTCACAATACCTGCAATTTCTAATAATTCTTTAGGATTAATTTGTCCTTCAGTAATTTTTTCTCCCGCTTCAATTTGTGAATTTACTTTTAACGCACTTCGGATTGTTTGTGTAACTCCAATTTTGTGATCTACACTTTCATTTTTATTTGCTACTGTTACTTCGTATCCAATATTGTTTTCACCTGGACGAATATTTGTAATAATTCCGCTAATCTTAGATAGCACTGCTGCTCCTTTTGGTGCACGTGCTTCAAATAATTCTTCAACACGAGGTAACCCTTGCGTAATATCTCCTCCATCCCCAGAGGCAACCCCTCCGGTGTGGAATGTACGCATCGTTAACTGCGTTCCTGGCTCCCCAATTGATTGAGCGGCCATAACTCCAATTGCTTCTCCAACTTCAACAACTTTACCTGTTGCCATGTTTCTTCCATAACATTTTTTACATACTCCATGTTTAGATTTACATGTAAATGCACTACGGATTTCTACTTCTTTAATTCCCGCTTCAACAATTCGAATAGCAGTTTCTTCATCTACTAATTGATTTGCTTCAACTAAGACTTCATTTGTAGCTGGATGAATAACATCTTTCGCAACAAAACGCCCAATAATTCTTGATTTTAAACTTTCAATTACTTTTTCTTGTTTATCATCTAAGATATCACTTACCACAAATCCACTTTGAGTTCCACAATCTTCTTCTTTAACAACTACATCTTGTGCAACAATTACTAAACGACGAGTTAAGTATCCAGATTCTGCTGTTTTTAAGGCAGTATCTGTTAATCCTTTACGCACCCCGTGCGTAGAAATAAAGAACTCAGATACGTTTAATCCTTCACGGAAACATGAGTAAATTGGAACCTCAATAATTGATGGTTGATATGTTTTCACAGATTTAGACTGAGCTGGTTTAGCCATCAATCCACGCATTCCACATAACTGTGTAAAGTTTGACGCAGATCCACGAGCTCCAGAAGTCGCCATCATATTAATTGGATTCTTACGGTATAAGTTACGCATAATTTTTTGTCCAATTTTATCTTTTGTATTATCCCACACTTTAGAGAAGTAGCGTTCCCACTCCTGAGGCGTTAATAACCCTTTTCTTCTTAAGTGCATTAATTTTTCTGCTTCTTTTTTACCAATATTCACATCTTCTGTTTTTCCTTCAACTACTTCAATATCCGCAATTGAAACAGTCATACCAGCTACTGTTGAATATTTGAATCCCATATTCTTAATTTCATCTAGAATTAAAGAAGTTTTTTCAGTACCATAACGAGCAAACACATGGGAAATAATTACTCCTAAGTCTTTCTTTTTGAAAGCATCTGGAACATGTTCGCTTGCTTTAAATTCTGCTACTAATAATTTATACTCTTCATTTAATTTCTTAATTTCTGAATTATTAATTAATAAATCACTTTCAATTTGTCTTCTTGCATCCTCTAATTCAAAAGGATTTGCATTTTCTAATTCGATTTTTGCATGTTCATTCATTAATGATTTCAACTCATCACGAACACTTGAAAGTTTACGGTTAAACTCAATTTTTTTATATAACTCGTCAATTGTTACAAAGTATTTTGATGGTGTATGCACAAAGTTTGCATCTGAAATTTCATTAATAAATGGGAAATCACTTGGGAACATATCATTGAAAATTACTTTTCCTACTGTAGTTAATAAGTATTTATTTTCAAATTCTGGATCCCATGTTTTATTTAAGTTTTTTGCTAAAATTGCAATACGAGAATGTAAGTGAATTTCTTTCATTTCATATGCCATTAAAATTTCATTTTCAGAATGATAAATATGCCACTCTTCTTTAGCGAACTCTTCCATTTGGTCTGATAATTTATCAGCTAATACATTATGGAAACGATCAGCATTTTCATACATATCTACAATCGTTTCTTCCATTGTTAAATAGAAGTTCCCTAAAACCATGTCCTGAGATGGTGTAACGATAGGTTTTCCATCTTTTGGACCTAAAATGTTATTTGATCCCAACATTAATGTTAGAGCTTCAGCACGTGCTTCTTCACTTAGTGGAACGTGAACTGCCATTTGGTCCCCGTCAAAGTCCGCGTTAAATGCAGGTGTTACTAATGGGTGAAGACGAATTGCACGTCCTTCAACTAATTTAGGTTTAAATGCTTGAATCCCTAAACGGTGTAATGTTGGAGCACGGTTTAGTAATACTGGATAATTTTTAATTACCCCTTCAACAATTCCCCAAACTGATGGATCTAATTCTTCAATTTTCTTCTCAGCAGCACGGTGAGTTGTTACAATTCCTTGTGTTACTAATTCATTAATCACAAATGGTTTAAATAACTGAATTGCCATTTCTCTTGGTAATCCACACTCATACATTTTCAAGTCTGGTCCAACCGCAATTACTGAACGTCCAGAGAAGTCTACACGTTTTCCAAGTAAGTTTTGACGGAAACGTCCTTGTTTTCCTTTTAATGAATGAGATAAAGATTTTAATGCACGACTTCCTGCTCCTGTTACAGGTTTAGAACGACGACCATTATCAATTAAAGCATCTACAGCCTCTTGTAACATACGTTTTTCATTACGCACAATTAAAATTGGTGTATTTTTATCTTCAAGATATTTTTTTAAACGACGGTTACGCGTAATAACACGACGATATAAATCGTTTAAATCACTTGTTGCATAACGCCCTCCATCTAATTGTAACATCGGTCTTAAATCAGGTGGAATAACTGGTAATACATCTAAAATCATCCATTGTGGTTTTTGGTTTGATTTTAAGAATGAATCTACTGTTGTAAAACGTTTAATTAATTTTTTGTGTTTTTCTCCTTGAGCAGTTTGTAATTCTTCTTTAATTTTATCATGTTCTGCTTTTAAATCTATAGCTTCTAATAAAGTTTTAACTGCTTCAGCTCCAGTTTGAGCCACAAATCCATCTTTACCATACATGATTTGTAGTTCTTTTAATCTACGAACATCTAATACTTCTTTGTAATTTAAATCTGTATCTTTTGGATCAGTTACAATCCAACTTACAAAGTATACTACTTCTTCTAATTGTTTTGGTGTAACATCTAATAATAAAGCCATTCTTGAAGGAATTCCTTTTAAATACCAGATGTGAGCGACTGGAGCAGCAAGTTCAATGTGCCCCATTCTCTCTCTTCTTACACTTGCTTTTGTTACTTCAACACCACAACGATCACATACTACTCCTTTATAGCGTACTTTTTTATATTTACCACAGTGACATTCCCAATCTTTACTTGGTCCAAAAATACGCTCACAGAACAATCCATCTCTTTCTGGTTTTTGAGAACGATAGTTAATCGTTTCAGCCTTCGTTACTTCTCCAAAACTCCACTCACGGATTCTTTCAGGAGAAGCTAACTTAATTTGGATTGAGGAAAACTTATTATTACTCATCTGCACTTTCCTCCTCTTCATCTTCAAATTCATCTACTTCTTCAATATTTTCATCTAAGTTCTTAACTTCTTCTTTTAAAGCATCACTAATTTCAATCTCTACATTTTGATAGTATTCATCAGAATCTGCTTTTTTAATTTCAACTTCTTCACCTTGATCATCTAACATTGTAATATCTAATGATAAAGCCTGTAATTCATGTTTTAATACACGGAAACTTTCAGGAATATTTGGCGTTGGAATTTCTTTACCTTTAATAATCGCTTCATATGTTTTTGTTCTACCAACAACATCATCAGATTTTAAAGTTAAGATTTCTTGTAAGATATGAGAAGCACCATAAGCTTCTAATGCCCATACCTCCATCTCTCCAAATCTTTGTCCCCCATTTTGAGCTTTCCCTCCTAATGGTTGTTGTGTTACTAATGAGTAAGGTCCAGTTGCACGAGCATGTAATTTATCGTCAACCATGTGGGCTAATTTAATCATATACATTACCCCTACCGTAATACGCTCATCAAACGCTTCTCCTGTACGTCCATCATAAAGCACAGTTTTACCATCTTTAGCCATTTGTGCTTCTTTCATGATTTCCATAATTTCTTCATTTGAAATACCATCAAATACTGGAGTCGCAAATTTAATTCCTAATTTCTTCGCTGCAAATCCTAAATGAATCTCTAATACCTGTCCAATGTTCATACGAGAAGGAACCCCAAATGGGTTTAACATAATGTCTACTGGTGTTCCATCTGGCATAAATGGCATATCCTCTTCAGGTAAGATTTTAGAAATAACCCCTTTATTACCGTGACGTCCAGCCATTTTATCCCCTTCAGAAATTTTACGTTTCTGAACAATATAAACTTTAACACTTAAGAATACTCCTGTTGCTAAGCTTTCACTCTCTTCACAGTTTGCATACCATTTAGAGTTTTTCGCTTTCTCTTTACGACTAGAGTCTTCTCCTTTTCCTTTTCTTCTAAATACACGAATTGAGTGAACAATTCCAGCTCCTCCATGAGGAACTCTTAATGAATTATCACGAACTTCTCTAGATTTCTCACCAAATACAGCACGTAATAACTTCTCTTCTGGAGAAATTTCATTTTGAGCTTTTGGAGTTACTTTACCAACTAAAATATCTCCTTCACTTACTTCAGCCCCTACACGAATAATTCCATATTCATCTAAGTTACGAACCATCGCTTCACTAACGTTAGGAATATCACGAGTAATTTCTTCATCTCCAAGTTTTGTTTCACGACAATCAATTGTATATTCTTCAATATGAATTGAAGTATATACATCGTCACGAACTAAACGCTCAGACATAATAATCGCATCCTCATAGTTATATCCATACCATGTCATGAAAGCAATCGTTACGTTTTGTCCTAATGCTAATTCCCCTTTATCCATTGAAGGACCATCTGCAATTACATCTCCTTTTTCAATACGCTCTCCACGTACAACAATTGGAGTTTGGTTAATGTTTGTTCCGGCATTAGAACGTTTGAATTTTTTCAAGTTATAAGTTATTGGTTTTCCGTTGTTTTCAACAACAATACGTTTTGAATCTACATATGTTACGATTCCATCTTCTTTTGCAACTACCCCAGCTCCAGAGTCTTTCGCAACACGGTACTCAATACCTGTTCCAACGAATGGTGAATTTGGAGCAATTAAAGGAATCGCTTGACGTTGCATGTTCGCTCCCATCAAGGCACGAGAAGCATCGTCATTTTCTAAGAATGGAATACATGCTGTCGCCACCGAAACAATTTGTTTTGGTGAAACGTCCGCTAATTCAACTGTTTTCTTATCTGCAACTACTGTATCTCCAGCATGACGAGCAACTACACGATCATTTCTTAATACACCATCAATTACCTCGTTGGCTTGGGCAATAGTGTAATCTACTTCTTCATCTGCTGTTAAATATTGAACTTCATCTAATACTTCACCAGTAGCAGTTACTTTACGATATGGAGTTTTAATAAATCCATACTCATTAATTTTTCCATAAGTAGTTAAGTTTGAAATCAACCCGATGTTTGGTCCCTCAGGTGTTTCAATTGGACAAATACGTCCATAGTGAGAAGGATGAACGTCACGAACCTCATAAGAAGCACGATCACGACTAATCCCTCCAGGTCCTAAAGCAGAAATACGGCGTTTATTTGTAAGTTCTGCTAATGGGTTTGTTTGATCCATAAATTGTGATAACTGTGAACTTGAGAAGAACTCTTTAATTGTAGCAGTTAAAGGACGAATATTTGTTAAGTGTTTTGGAGATAATTTTTCTTTATCCGCAATTGTCATTTTCTCTTTAACAACTCGTTCTACTCTTGTTAATCCTAAACGGAATTGGTTTTGAATTAACTCACCTACACTACGAATACGACGGTTCCCTAATTGGTCAATATCATCACTTGTTCCAATTTCATCCATCATATTTAATGTATATCCATATAATGCATACATATCTGAAACCGTAATTGTATGTTTATTAATTAATGGGTCATTTCCAATTACACGAATATTTTTTTGTTCTTGTGTATTTACATAAATTTCTTGAACTGCAGCTCCCACTAAGTATACTGCTAATTCTTCTCCAGCAAGTACTTTATCTGTAATTTCTTTTTCCGCTTTACTTCCAATTAAACTTGCTTTAATATTTGCTTCAAATGAACGAACATATAATTCATTATCACTGTTATAAACATCATCTCCATTTGCATCAACTAAACGAGCTAATGTATATAATCTTTGTCCATAATTTAATACTGCTTCTACATTTTCTTTTGTTAAGTTTACTTTTTGTGCATAAACTCCTGCTAAAATTTCAACCGCTTCATAATTCTTACAAATTCCCGCTAACATTTCAGCTGTAATTACACAACCAGGTAAATAAGTTTTTTCTTCAATTACAACTTCTGATTGTAATACACGACCAATTAACGCTTGATTGTATGATGTAGGAATCGTTACAACATCTGCATGATAGAATTGAGGATTTAATGGGAAGGCACTCATTTGAATTCCTTTTGTCATTTCCTTATTAATATTTTCTCTTAAATCACGAGTTGCTATAATATCATTTCCTGCCGCAAATACAACTTCATTATTTGTTCCAATAATATCTTTTGCTAATGCATTATGATATGCACGATCGATTACTCCTAATTTTTTTCTTAATTTATAACGACCAGCTTTTGTTAAATCATATCTTCTTGTTTCAAAGAATTTAGCATTCATTAATGAAATCGCACCATCTAATGTAGAAATTTCATCTGATTTTTGATTTTCATAAATTGTTAATAAAGCAAACTCACTAGAATCTTTTGTCTTCTTGCTTGTCTCACTTACAGATTTAATTTTATCAAAACGATCAAATCTTTCATTTAATAAAGTTTGTTCTAATTCTGAATATCTTCCAAAATATGTACCAAATAAAGTAAAGTATAATTTTAAATGTTCTTTTTCTTCAAAATTTCTTACTAAGGCTTTATCTTCTTCTTCAGGGAATTTAGATTCATCTGCTGTAGGTAATTCTACAACATCTCTTCCTAAAGAGTTTAAGAAAATTTCCATTTGTTTTGTATCAAATTCATCATCATTTGCAGCAGTATCAATTCCCATACCAATTGCCTTAAATAATACCGTTGAATAGATTTTACGTTTACGGTCAATACTAATGTTTACTAGTGTTTTAATATGACTTTCAATTTTTTTAATTTCACTCATAAACTCTAACCAAGTTCCTCTACTTGGAATTAATTCTGAGTTATATGTTTTATATCCTGTTTTGTCGTCAAATCCTTCAGCAAAATATGCTCCTGGTGAACGAACAATTTGAGAAACAATAACACGCTCTGCACCATTAATAATAAATGTTCCATTTTCACTCATTAAAGGAATATCACCAAAGAATACTTCTTCTTGTTTTGTGATTACTTCTCCTGTTTGATCATCAATCACATCTAATTCCATTAAAGCTTTTAACGAAGCTGAATAATTACTTTCTTTTACTTGTGCATTTTCACTTGATGATTTTGGTTCATCAAATTTAAAGTCTAAGAAGCGTAATGTCATTGTTTTATTGTTATTTTGAATTGGATAGATTTCTTCAAAAACCTCTCTAATTCCTTCTTCTTTAAATTTTCTAAAAGAGTCTGTTTGTATTTCAACTAAATTAGGTAATTCTAAATCTCCACCTACTTTTGAGTAGTCTCGACGTTGAGATTTTTTACCCATATTTCTTAATCGATAAGTCTGTTTGTTGCTCATATTTACCGCCCTTCTTGATAGTATAAAATCATCTAAAAAAGATTAATTTTTACACAATTTTGATACTATTATGCAATATACTATATTACACTAAATCGTAAAATATGTCAATTTATATATTTTAATCCAAAAAAAGTTTGTTAAAAAGGTTAAAAAGTTTGTGTAATTTTACAAGTTTTATTTTATGTAAAAACACCAGTTTAAAAACTGGTGTTTTCTATTATAACAATGTTAGTGTTAATGTATATACTTTAGATTCATTTGAAGCTAGGCGTGTAATATTATCGCGATCTACCCAATTTACTTTATTCTCAAATAAGTCTGGAAGATGAGTCCAAGGTTCTACACACACAAACTCTTCGTTATTACTCCAAATTGCCAAGTAGTCAAAATCTGTACTTTCAAATTGCAATTTATAATTTGGTGTAACTAAAACGTATGGTGTTTTAATTCCTTTATAAATTAATGTTCCTCTACGATCAAAGAATCTTTGTGCAATATGAATTACATTTCTTGTTCTACGACGAACTCTTAATTCAGGCTTATTTAAATAAGAATATCTCTCCACAAATTGTGTTGGAAATACAACTTTAGTATCTAAATAACGGTTTATATTAAATGCTGGGT
>JBHALC010000130.1:0-10492 GCA_041827565.1 Erysipelotrichaceae bacterium | reverse complement strand
TGAATTATATCAAAACGAAAAAAAATACGGTTTAGGCTCTTCTGGAGCAATTGTAGTGTTACTATTTGAAATCATCTTTAAATACTATGATATTCACCTTGATAACATTACTTTATTTAAATTAATTTCTATTTTTCTTGTTCAACGTGGAGATAATGGTTCTTTCGGTGATATTGCATGTATCTTATTTAAAGAAAATATAATTTACCAAAATTTCAATCGTGATTTCATCAAAAAAGAAGAAAATATAAGTAATTTACTAAATCATTCTTTTAACTCCCTGGAAATTTCTAAATTTCGCTTCCATTTCCCATTACACATGTATGTCGTTTGGTCAGAAGTTATTGCGATTTCCTCTAAATTAGTGTCAGAAATTACACTTAATTCTAATTTTTTAAAACAATCAAACGAACTAGTGGAAAAATATACTGATATCTATACCTTTGAAGAATTTTCTTCATTAATTCAAATCAATCGAGCATTACTAAAATCTCTTTCTGATAAAATTGAAATCCCTCCTCTTACTCAAATATGTGATCAAGCACTTCTACAAGAAGCAACTGGTAAATCTAGTGGTGCTGGAGGTGGGGATTGTGCCATTGTATTCACCGAATCAAAAAAAATATTAAATTTTAATTATCCAATTATTATGGAGGTAACCTATGAATCGTAAAGATGACCACTTATTACATGCTATGACATCAAATATCAATCATAATAGTTTTGATGATATGATATTAATTCATCAAAGTCTACCAAAATATAATATTGATGAAATTGATATATCCACATCGTTTTGTGGCTACTCTTTCTCTTGCCCCTTTTACATTAATGCTATGACAGGAGGAAGCGAAAAGGCACAAGAAATTAATGAGCGTTTAGCTAAAATTGCAAAAGAATGCAATCTATTTATAGCAACTGGATCATATAGTGCTGCTATTAAGGATCCTCAGACAAAAGAAAGTTTTAATATTAATGCATCTGAAAATATTACAGCGACTAATATTGGAGTAGATAAGCCTGTTTCTTATTTACATCAAGCAATCAAAGAAACAAAAGCTAAAATCGCTCAAATTCATCTAAATGTTCTACAAGAATTATTAATGAATGAAGGAGATCATAATTTTAATTGTTGGAGAGAAAACCTGAAAAAAATGTTAGAAGAAAGCCCAATACCCACAATCGTAAAAGAGGTTGGATTTGGTATGGATTATTATACAATTGAAACCTTAATAAAATTAGGAGCAAAAACAATTGATATTTCCGGAAAAGGTGGTACAAACTTTGCTTATATTGAAAATATGAGAAATCCTAATCCACTAAATTATTTAAATTACTGGGGTATTTCTACAGTAAATGCTTTACTAGAATCAAAACCATTTCAAAACGAATGCGAAATATTAGCAAGTGGTGGAATTCGAAATGCATTAGATATTGTAAAATGCTTTGTTCTTGGAGCAAAAGGAGTAGGTGTTTCTCGACTTCTATTAGATTATTTAGAATACGATAATGAAACAGCCATTAACAAAATTAATCAACTAAAACAAGAAATTAAAAAAATTATGGTTTTACTAAACATAAAAAAACTTGAAGATTTAAAAAAAGTACGCTATTATTTAGTTAATGAAACTTTAGATTTCTACAATCAAATTACAAAGGAGAAAACATGAAAATATCTGTTTTAGAGCAAGGTGTTTGTTACGAAAACCAATCTATTCAGCAAACACTTCATGATTTAACTATATTTGCAAAAAAAATTGATGAAATCGGATATCATCGTTTATGGTTTGCAGAACATCACAATAGCAAAACTTTTTTATCAAATAACCCTGATTTACTAATGGGGCATCTACTAAACCAAACTAAAAATATTAGACTAGGTAGTGGTGGGATAATGGCAATGAACTATGGATCCCTTCAAATCGCAGAACGCTTTTTACTACTTGCAACCTTATTTGAAAACCGCGTTGACTTAGGAATTGGGCGTTCTTTTGGAACAGATTTGCTGACAGCCAACTTATTAAATCAGCATCAATGTATGGATATACAAAAACTAAATCAACACATTGAGGAAATTATCACTTTAATTCATGGTGATTTTCCCATCATTCCCGCAAAACCAATAAATCTTCCTGAGATTTTCTTATTAGGATCAAGTGGATCAGGATTAAATCTAGCATTAAAAAATAAAATTAATTATTCTTTTGCTCATTTCTTTTCATCTAATCAAGACAAAAATCTCTTCTCTTTCTTCAAAGATCAATCAATGCATTATAACGGAAAATGCATTTCATGTATCACTGTTTATGCAGCCAATACCTATGAAGAAGCACTAGAAGACAGCTTACCATTCTATTACTATAAGTTACATAAAAAAAATGAACCATTAAAAACTACATTTACATTACAAGAAAAACAAGAAATTTACGATTTTATTAAAAATGAAAAAACTACTTTCATTGGAACATACGATGATGTAGCTACACAACTAAATCATTTTGCAAAAGAGCACTCTTGTGACGAACTAATGATTGTACACTATCAAAAAGATATTAATAAGAAAACTAAATTCTTTCAAGAAATAGCAAAAAGACTTATTCAAAAGGAGCATAACTAAAGTGTTATACTCCTTTTTTTGTATAGTATCGATAATATAAATATCCAATAATCGACCAAATAACTAATAAAACGATTGAAACGATAGATAATCTTCCTAAAGAAAAAGGTAATAGAAGTAGCCCTAAGAAAGTAATCCCCATAAACATTCCTATACTACAATTAATTTTTTTCCATATACTATTTGCATATCTTAAACTTACAAAACAAACATAAGCATAAACTAATGCAGCTAATGCAGATGACATATCCACAATATAAATAATTACTTCTCTTCCTAACCATGGAGCAACTAAAGAAATTACGCTCACAAATGAAATCGCATATTCTAATACATTTTTATTGTTTTTTTTCGCATATTTTGGCGGTAACATTTCATATTCTGAAATTGAAGCAACAATTTTACTGCTACTAATAAAAAAGCCATTAATTCCACCTGAAACAGCGCCAATAAGTGCTAGAATTAATAAAATAAATCCTAAAATACCAATATTATTTAGAACAGCTTCTCCTGTTGCCCAAGTGCTCTGTGTTGCTTGTTGAGGCGTAAAAACCATTCCAGTAATTGTATTCAATAAAGTATAAATAACTATTCCAATCGCTATAGAACTTACTGTGAAAATGGTAGCCTTATTTGCTTTAAATCCCAAATCACTTGTAACTTGAGGTACAACATCAAATCCCACAAATAAAAATGGAATAATTGCTATTACTGGAATAATTTCTTCCCAATTAAATTTATAACTTTGAATATAGGTTAAATGAAACTGATTTATATTCCCTTTGAAAATCATAATCACAAAAATAATAATCACATTAAACACTAATAAAATCACTAAAATATTTTGTACAATAGAAGATAGTTGTATTCCTTTTTTATTAATCCATGCAAAAACTAAAATTACCAATGATGCAATTAGAACTTCAGACAAATAAACTGGATATCCAGCAATTGTATATAAATAAATATGTGAAATAGCTGAACCAAATAATTGTTTCAATACTAATACAAGTGCAGTTGCATTTAAAGGTATCATACTTAAATAGCATAATGTTAATGACCAACCAACGATAAATCCGTGTTTTTTTCCTAAATGATCATAGACATAAGAAAACTCCCCTCCATCTTTAGAGTGATGCTCCATCATCAAATGATATCCTGCTTGAATAAATAGAATCGCAATTCCTCCTATTAAAAATCCTATTGCAGCTCCAATAATACCAGATTCTCTTAAAAATTTAGTACCTGGAAGAGAAAATGATCCCCATCCTATTATTGAACCAACTACTAAAGACATGATATCAATCTTTGTTAATTTTTTTGTCATAATAACATATCCCTCTCTTTAATTTTTAACCATTATAGCATAAAGTCTACTCTGATTCAATTTCAAAAAAATACCCCAAAAGGGGTATTTTCTATTTAATATCTTTAATATTAATACGATTAATTGCTTTAGCTAAAGCAAGTTCTGCCTGTTTTAATTCAAAGCTTTCTTTTGCTTTTTGTAGGTTTTCCAGAGCAATTTCTTTTGCTCTTTGAGCACGCTCAATATCTATTTCATCTTTTGATTCAATTGAATCTGTTAAAATTGTAGCCACATTATCACTAAAAGATAATGTTCCCCCACTTATCGCAAATTCTTCCCTTTCATCTTTAATTAATACTAATTTACTTGTCTTTAAAATCAATACTAACGGAACATGATTTGGATAAATCGTTAATGCACCTTCAACACTAACACAATTTATTCCGGATACTTGAGTAGATAAATAAATTCCACTAGGAGTAATAATTCGAATTGAAATCATATCATACCTCTAAAGATTTTGCTTTTTCTACTGCTTCCTCAATTGTTCCTACATACATAAATGCTTGCTCAGGTAAATGATCAAAATTTCCGTCTAAAATTGCTTTGAAACTACGGATTGTTTCTTTAACCGAAACATATTTCCCTTTCATTCCTGTAAATTGTTCACCGACATTAAATGGTTGACTTAAGAAGTTACGAACACGACGCGCTCTATTCACAATCACTTTATCTTCATCACTTAACTCATCCATACCTAAAATTGCAATAATATCTTGTAATTCACGATATCTTTGTAGTAGCTGTTGAACATCTCGAGCAACTTGATAGTGTTCTTCTCCAACTACTAATGGATCTAACATACGACTTGCAGATTCAAGTGGATCAATTGCTGGGTAAATTCCTAACGCAGCAATTCCACGATCTAATACCGTTTTAGCATCTAAGTGTGAGAATGCTGTAGCAGGTGCTGGATCGGTTAAATCATCTGCAGGTACATAAATTGCTTGTACAGAAGTAATTGAACCCGTTTTTGTTGAAGTAATTCGCTCTTGTAATTGCCCCATTTCTGTTGCTAAAGTTGGTTGATATCCAACCGCACTTGGCATACGACCTAATAAAGCACTTACCTCTGCTCCAGCTTGTGTAAATCTAAAGATGTTATCAATAAATAATAATACATCTTGATTATCTTCATCACGATAATGTTCTGCCATTGTTAATCCACTTAAAGCAACACGCATTCTTGCTCCAGGAGATTCATTCATCTGACCATATACTAATACCGTTTTATCCAATACTTTTGATTCTTTCATTTCATGATATAAATCATTTCCTTCTCGAGTACGTTCCCCAACTCCTGCAATAACCGATAATCCACCATGCTCTTTTGCAATATTGTGAATTAACTCTTGCATTAGTACAGTTTTACCTACTCCTGCTCCACCAAATAATCCAATTTTACCTCCACGAGCATATGGACATAGTAAATCGATTACCTTAATTCCTGTTTCTAAAATCTCAGCAGTAGTTTGCTGTTCTTCAAAACTTGGAGCACTACGATGAATTGGTTTTCTTAACACACTTGCGTCAATTTCTTCCTTTTCATCAATCACTTCTCCTAAAACATTAAACATTCTTCCTAATACTTCTTTTCCAACAGGAACACTGATTGGAGCTAAAGTATCAATTGCGTCCATTCCACGTACTAACCCTTCTGTTGCACCCATCGCAATACAACGAACTTTATCATCACCAATATGTTGTGCAACTTCCACTGTTAAACTTTTCCCATTTTCTAATGGAATACGTAAAGCTGAAAGTAATTTTGGTAAATGTTGTTCATCAAAACAAACGTCTACAACTGGACCAATAACTTGGACAATTTTTCCTACATAATTACTCATACATACCCCCTTCTATAATGCATCTGCTCCACCCACGATTTCAGAAATCTCTTGGGTAATTGCAGCTTGCCTTGCTTGGTTATATTGTAATTCTAATTTCTCTTGTAATTCATCTGCATTATCTGTCGCAGATTCCATTGCAGTTCTTCTAGAAGCATGTTCACTTGTTTTTGATTCTAAATAGCTGCTATATAAATTTGCATTTAAATACATTGGTACAAGATAATCTAAAATACTTTTTTGACTAGGCTCAAATATTACTTCTTTTTGTGTAAATCGTTCACGATTTGGTTTAATAATCGGTAAAACTTGAGCTAAAGTTGTTTCATAACTTACAGTATTAATAAACTTAGTATATAAAATATGAATACTACCATATTCCTTATTTAAATATTGATTTAATGCCTCTTTCATAATTAAAGATAACTCATTATAGCAATCTTCATTTAGATTTGAATAAACATCAACAACATTAAATCCACTTGACTTAATCCATCCAGCACCACGCTGACCAATCATAATTACATCCCCATTTTTATCTAATTCCTTAGCAAAACGGAAAACATTTCCATTATATGCACCACATAATCCCATATCACTTGTAATCATAATATACAAAGGTTTCCCTTCATTACGCGTTAAAAATGGATGCTCGTTTTCTTTAACATCTAAAACGATATTTTCTAAAATCTCATTTAAATAAGTAGTATAAATACGGTTTTGTTCCATATTGTTTTTTTGCTTAGCAAGTTTAGCACTTGCTACCAATTTCATCGCTTTTGTAATTTTTTTAATTGAACCGACCGTTTTTATTCGATTTTTAATCTCTAATTTTGACGCAGCCATAATTAGAAGATACTCTCAAATTGTTTTAATGCATTTAGTAATTCATCATTTAAAGAATCATCAATTACTTGTGTTGCTGTTAATTTTTCATATAATTCAGAGTAATTTTCTTTAATGTATAAATGCATTTTACTTTCATATTCATGAATACGATCGATAGCAACATTACTTAAAAATTTATGTTTAGCCGCAAATAATGACAATACTTGCTCACTTACACTTAATGGAGAATATTGATTTTGAACTAATAATTGACTTAATCTTTCCCCATGATCTAATACCGCTTTTGTAGCAGCATCTAAATCAGATCCAAATTTAGTGAACGCTTGTAATTCACGATATTGAGCTAATTCTAATTTTAATGACCCAGAAACTTGTTTCATTGCTTTACACTGTGCACTACTTCCTACACGAGACACAGAGAATCCACTATCTACCGCTGGACGAACCCCTGCATTAAATAATTCACTTTGTAGGAAAATTTGACCATCCGTAATTGAAATAACATTTGTAGGGATATAAGCTGAAATATCTCCAGCTTGTGTTTCAATAATTGGAAGTGCCGTTAATGATCCATTTCCATGATCTTCATTTAATTTTGCAGCACGCTCTAATAAACGAGAGTGTAAGTAGAATACATCCCCTGGATAAGCTTCACGACCTGGTGGTCTTCTTAATAATAATGATAATGTACGATATGCTACAGCATGTTTAGATAAATCATCATACACAATCAACACATCTTTTCCTAAATCCATCCAATATTCAGCAATTGTACATCCAGAATATGGTGCTAAATATTGTAATGGCGCTAATTCAGATGCTGTTGCACTCACAATTACAGTATATTTTAAAGCATCATGTTGTTTTAATTTCTCCACAATTTGTGCTACAGTACTTGCTTTTTGTCCAATTGCAACATAAACACATAATACATCTTTATCTTTTTGGTTTAAAATCGTATCAATTGCAATTGCAGTTTTTCCTGTTTGTCTATCTCCGATAATTAACTCACGTTGTCCACGACCAATCGGAATCATCGAGTCAATTACTTTTAATCCTGTTTGAAGAGGTTGATTTACACTTTTACGTGTCATTACTCCACTTGCCACTCTTTCAACTGGCATATGTTTATCTGCAACTATTTCACCTAATCCATCAATTGGTTGTCCTAATGCATTTACAACACGACCTAACATTGCATCTCCTACTGGAACCTCAACAACACGTCCAGTACGTTTTACAGTATCTCCCTCTTTAATGTTTGATTCATTCCCCATTAAAACAGCACCAACATGCTCTTCTTCAAGGTTTAATACCATTCCATAAATATTTCCTGGGAATAATAATAACTCTCCATACATTGCTTTTTCTAAACCATGGATTAATGCAATTCCATCTCCAACACTAATAATTGTTCCAACTTCACTCGTTTCTAGAACTTCATCATATCTTTTAATTTGTTCTTGAATAATTTTACTTATTTCTTCAGGTTTTAAGCTCATAGCAACCCCCTTATATCTTCTCTTTTAATCGTCTTAATTGGTTCACTAAAGTATTATCATAAACATCATCTTTGATTTTTACTTTAAGTCCTGCAATTAAAGACTCATCTTTAATAAAATGAATTAATATTTCTTTATTATATTTTTTCTCAAAAGTCTTCTTAATATTTAGAATTTGATCTTCATTTAATTCAACAGCACTATACACACTTGCCTCTAAAATTCCATTTTCTTCATAATAGAATTCATTAAATTGTTGCTTGATTTCCAAAACTTTCAAAAAACGATTTTTTTTCACTAATATTTTGAAGAAATGAATTAAATAAATATTCATATCTTTAAATACCGTTTGAATTAATTCTAATTTATCATTTTTATTCATTTTAGGATTAGAAAATAATCTTAAAAAATCTTTATTAATAACTTGTTCGACAATCAGATAGTCTTCATAAATTTTCTCTAAGCAATTTTCACTTTTTCCAACTTGAAACAATGCATCAGCATAGCTTTTTGTGATAATATCACTCATTTACATTTTCTAAAAACTCTTCAACATATTGCTGTTTTGTTGAGTCGTTTATTTCCTTTTTAATCATTTTTTCTGCAGCACTAAATGCAACTTCTTTAATTCGATCATTCATTTGTGCTTCAGCTTGTTTTCGTTCAAATTCAATATTTACTTTTGCTTTTTCAATCATTAAACTCGATTCTTTTTTCGCTTGATCGATAATAGATTGATATTCTTTTTTCGCTTCTAATTTAGCTTGATCTACAATCTCATTTGCATAAGATTTAGCATTAGATAATTCCTTCTCATATTGAGTTTTATATTCATTCCCCTCTTTACGAGCAAGATTTGCTTGTTGGTATTCCCCTTCTAAGTAAGCTTTTCTTTTTTCAATATAGTCTAATACTGCATTCCAGAAAAATTTCTTAGCAATGAAAATAATAAGCAAAGTAGATATCAGTACCATTATCGTACTTTGTAAATCAACTCCTAAATTATTTTCTATTGTTATATTCATATTAAACTATCCTTTTAAGAAGATTAATAATACAGCAATTACTAATGAATATAATCCAGTTGTTTCAGCTAAGGCAATCCCTAAAATCATTGTTGAACGAATTTCTCCTGCTGCCTCTGGGTTTCTTGCTACTGCACTTGCCCCTTGACCAGCTGCATACCCTTGTCCAATCCCTTGTCCAAGTCCAGCAACCATTGCAATACCTGCTCCTAATAAAGCCATCCCTTTCACAAAACTTTCATTAAACATACTTTTTTCCTCCTATTGTTCTAAATTTTGACCTAAGAAGAAACTTCCTAGCATCATAAATACATATCCTTGAATAAATCCTGAGAACACATCAAAATAAATGTGTAATACAGGTGTTAATGCAAATCCTAAAATTCCAAAAATTCCTAAATATTGCATAAATGTATAAATCATTAACATAATGATTGAACCACTTAAAATATTACCAAATAAACGAACACTTAAAGAAATTGGTAAAGCCATTTCCCCTAAAATATTTAATGGTAATAAAAATGGATAAGGCTCTAATAAACCTTTTAATCTACCCACAATTCCACTTGTTTTAATTGCAGCTCCTTGAACTAAAATAAAGTACATCAATCCAAAGACAAAGTTTACCCCTACATTTGTTGTTGGAGGTTGTAAACCAATTAAACCAAGTAAATTGGCAAAAATCATTACAATTAATATTGTTCCATATAACGGAACAAATTTTTCAGCATATTTACCTAAATTACCTCGTAAAATTCCTAAAATAATTTGAACGATATTTTCATAAATCATCAAAGACTTACTAGGCATTTTGGTTGGATCTGCTTTTTTAAACTTATTTCCAATTACAATAAACACAATCGAAAAAAATACACAAACTAGTAACCAGTTTAATATTGGTGAACTAATTTTAAATGTTGAATCATTAATTGTAATTGCAAGATGGTTCATTTTACTAGCGTCCATCACTGCCCTCCTTTAAAACAAACTCCATAAATCACAATTGCTATTTTATGGGTAAATAAACCTAATATTAATAATACTAAGTTTAATTTTAAAAACAATCCAATTACTAACGATAAACCATTAATAATTAAACGCAAAATATAATAAGCATAACTATTGGAAACCATTTTACTTGTATTCTTAGTTGAATATACAATTAAGTAAAAACTGATTAAACTAGTAACTGTTGAAAGTAAAATACTAAAAAAACTAATAAAGATATTTTCAAAAAATAATGCAATTACAAATAAAATTAAAGACACTACAAGTGTAATTGC
>JBHALC010000129.1:0-8573 GCA_041827565.1 Erysipelotrichaceae bacterium | reverse complement strand
TATAACGAAACGCGTAGCGTAAATAATATTGCATTATTTGAGATTAGCGATGTGACAAGTGAAACGGGAAGTGAAAATCGTCTAGCAATTATTGCAAATGGAAACTTACAACAAAATAATTGGAATAAGTATACTTTAAAAGCAGATTTCTACTTAATTAAATCATTAGTATTAGCGTTACTACAAAATTTAGGATTTGATTCAAATCGTATCTTTATTAAAGAAAATAAAGAAAGTACAACTTTATTACATCCATATCAATCTGCTGAAATTTATTTAGGAAGAGATTTACTTGGAACAATTGGAAATATTCATCCATTAATTTGCAAGGAATTTGGAATTAAAAACAGTGTTGTAGCTGAATTAAATTTAACACTAATCGCAAATACTAAAGTAAGTAAAGTAAAATATAAGCCGATTTCTAAATTCCAAAGTGTAAATCGTGATATTGCGATGTTGGCAGATATTTCCACTACATTTGATTCTTTAAAAGCAGTAATTTTAAAAGAGGGAAAACAATTAGTTAAAGAAATTGAAGTATTTGATATTTACCAAGGTGAACATATTGAAAAAGGTAAAAAATCAATTGCAATTCGTATTACATTACAATCAGAAACAGAAACATTAGATACGAATACAATTAATCAATTAATGGAAAATATAGCAACAACATTACAAAATAAATGTAATGTAATTATTAGATAGAGGAGAAAGAGATAATGGGAAGAGCATTTGAAGTACGAAAAGCCTCAATGGCTAAAACGGCTGCTGCAAAAGCAAAAGTATATTCAAGATTTGGAAAAGAAATTTATGTAGCTGCCAAAGCAGGAGTTCCTGATCCTGAAATGAATACATCATTAAAACGAGTAATTGATAAAGCAAGAGCAAACCAAGTTCCTGCTGATGTAATTAAAAGAGCAATTGAAAAAGCAAAAGGATCAGCTGATGAATCTTATACAAGTGTGATGTATGAAGGATTTGGAAATGGTGATGCAACGATTTTAGTTGAATGTTTAACAGATAATACCAATCGTTCATTAGCAGATGTTCGTGCATGTTTTAATAAATCACACGCTAAATTAGGAGTAGCGGGTGCGGTGTCACACTCTTACACAGCAACGGGAATGTTAGTATTCAAATATGATGGTGATGAAGATAATATGTTAGAAATATTACTAGAAGCTGATGTTGATGTGTATGAGGTTGAAAAAGAAGAGGATTTAGTTTCAGTCAATGTTGCACCTTCTGACTTACACAAAGCAAAAATCGCAATTGAAGAACAATTAGGTGAAGTGAATTTTGAAGTATTAGAGACTGATTTAATTCCTAGTGAATATACAACTCTTGAAGGTGAAGATTTAATGCTATTTGAAAGACTACTTTCACTATTAGATGATGTAGATGATGTACAAAAAGTATATCACAATGTGAATTTATAATGAATGAATTAATTATTAATCATGTTGCTAAAACTTTAAAGATTAAAGAAAACCAAATTTTAAATACCTTAAAATTATTAGAAGAGGGGAATACAGTTGCATTTATTGCACGATATCGAAAAGAAGCGACTTTAGGTTTAGATGAAGAGCAAATTCGTGTTATTTCAGAGCAATATGAATATCAAGTAAATTTACTAAAAAGAAAAGATGATATAAAAAGATTAATAGAAACACAAGGGAAGTTAACAGCAGAGTTAATTTCTGAAATTGATGCTTGTACAAAATTAGTTGAACTAGAAGACATTTATCGTCCCTACCAACAAAAGCGTAAAACAAGAGCATCTAATGCAATAAATGCAGGATTAAAGCCATTAGCAGATGAAATACTTCAATTTGAAGAAAGCTTTGTCTTTAATAAAGCACAACAATTTATTTGTGATGAATATCCTGATGAAAACTCTGTTTTACAAGGTGTAAAAGATATTATCGCTGAAATGGTAAGTGATGATAAAAATTACCGTTATTTAACTAGAAAAGAAATTTATCAATTTGGTAAAATTCATTCTAAAATAAAGAAAGAAGAATTAGATGAAAATCAAACTTATAAACTTTATTATGATCATAGTGAATTTATAAAAAATATTGCTGCTCACCGTGTAATGGCAATGAATCGTGGAGAAAATGAAAAAATCCTAACGATTTCATTTGTTTACACAACAGAAGTAATCGAAAATTTAATCTTTTCAAAAATGATTAAAAATCGAAATAGTAATGTTGTTGAATTAGTTAAAGAAGCGATTTTAGATGGATTAGATCGACTAATGTATCCAAGTATTGAAAGAGAAATTCGTAATGAATTAAGTGAAAAAGCACACGAAAAATCAATTGATATTTTCTCTTTAAATCTAGAAAAATTACTATTACAAGCACCTATTAAAGATAAGTGGATTTTAGGGTTAGACCCCGCTTATCGAACAGGTTGTAAATTAGCAGTAGTAAATGATTTAAGTCAAGTTAAAGAAATTTCAATTATTTATCCAACTTTACCAAATAAGCAAGAAGAAAAATCTGAAAAAGAATTGTTGCGATTAGTAAAAAAATACCCAATTCAAATTATTGCAATTGGAAATGGAACAGCTTCTAGAGAAAGCGAAGCGTTTATTGCAAATTTTATTACTAAGTATAACTTAGATATTCAATATACAATTGTATCTGAAGCAGGAGCTTCTGTATATTCTGCTAGTCCACTAGCCAAAGAAGAATTTCCAGATTTATCTGTAGAACAAAGAAGTGCTATTTCTATTGCACGACGAGTTAGTGATCCTTTAAGTGAATTAATTAAAATCGAACCTAAATCGATTGGAGTAGGTCAATATCAACATGATTTACCTCAAAAAAGATTAATAGAGCGTCTAGATTTTGTAGTAGAAAAAGCTGTAAATAGAGTAGGAGTTAATGTAAATCAAGCATCAGCTACATTATTGCAGCATATTTCTGGTTTATCTACTAGTGCTGCAAATGAAATTGTGAAATATCGTAATGAAAATGGAAGAATTAAAAATCGTATTGAAATCAAAAATATTCCTAAAATTGGGCCAAAAACTTACACACAAGCAATAGGATTCTTACGCGTAATGGATTCAAATGAGGAGTTAGATAACACAAACATCCACCCTGAAAGTTATGATATCACAAAAAAATTATTGAAAAAAGCAGAAATTAATTCTATTTCAGACCTAAATGAAATAGCAAAATTAAAAGATATTAATGTAGAATCGACTGCTATAGAAATTGGTTGTGATGAATATACATTAAAAGATATTATAGATATTTTATTAAATGGTAATCGTGATTATCGTGAACAATTTGATGCACCTTTACTAAAATCAAATATTTTAAGTATAGAGGATTTGAAAGAAAATGATGTATTAGAGGGAATTGTTCGTAATGTAGTTGATTTTGGAGCATTTGTGGATATTGGGTTAAAAAATGATGGATTAATCCATATTACAAAATTTGGAAAAAGAATTAATCATCCATCTCAAATCGTTAGTATTGGAGATATTATTGATGTTAAAGTACTTGCGATTGATCCAATTACTAAAAAAGTTTCATTAGCCTATATAAGTAAAAAAAGCACATTCTAGTGCTTTTTTAATTTACTTTGTATTGCTCAATAATTGATAGTAATTCCTTTTCATCAATATCAATATAGATTGTTTTGTAATTGCCTAAGAATACCATTCCTAATTGATTTCCACGTGTTGCTTTTAATTGCTTTAATAGACAATAATTTACAGGAATACTGCTAGAATATCTTGCTTTTGAATAATAAGCAGCTAGAGAAGCACATAATCGTAAAATGCTTTCATTTACTTCACTTTGATTTACAACAACATGACTTCCATGAAAATCTTTAACATGGAACCATAAGTAATGCTTTTTAGACAATTTATTAGTGATATAATCATTTTGAATATTATTTTTTCCAACATAAATTTTCACATTATCAATATCAAGCATTAGGAAATTAGGTTGTTTCTTTTTGTTTTGTTTAATTTGTTTTTTAGTATTCAATTTTAATTCTTCCGCTATTTCTAGTGCATCTTCTAATTGTATATATGCTAATTGATCCTGAATTTCACTAAAATATTGGATTGATTCTTGTGTTTTTTCGATTTGTTGGGAAATCATATTTAGTGCTGTTTTTGATTTAGCATATTTTTTATAGTACATTTTAGCATTTTCTTTAATTGTATATTTGGGATCTAATTCAATTTTTACTTCATCACCATTGAAATTACATATACTTGCAAAAGTTGAGTGATCTTTTAGTTCATGATGATAAGCATACAGTAAATCACCATATTCTTTATATTGATCAAGGTTGGTTGCATCATTTAAAGAAGTATTTAATTTTACTAGTTTTTTTGTTGATTTATCTAATTCTTTCTTAACGTATTGATGAATATTTCCGCTAATTTCATTAATTCTTTTTTTGTTTTCATCTTGATAGTAAATTTTATCCATTGCTTCAAATAATTCATATTTAATACATTCTGAATCGGAAAAGGGAATCAAGTGAAATTTGTTTAAAGAAGGATAATAATAGATTGTATTTGAATCCATTATTTTTGTGTATAATTCTTTTGGACTTAAGTTTAAATTAGATATTATTTTAGAAATTCCATTATAATTATCTATTTCATAAGATTGATTTTTAAATAAATCAAATTTTTCTTCATTAAAACTATTAGTGAAAATGGCTTGAGGATGTAAAATACGGTTACTTGAAATACTTGTCCTTTTTAAACAATCAATAATTTTATTGTCCTGATTTACTAAAACAATATTTGTGTATTTTCCAAATAATTCTAAATATAGGTTGTACCTTACTTTATCTTTTAAATTGTTTAGTGTTTCAAACTCTAATTTAACTACACGATCACCATTTAGCTGCTCAACATCTAATAAAATACTCTGTGTTAGATATTTTCTTAATACCATTAGAAAACTGGAGGGTTCAAAAGAAGTATTATATTTTAAAGAAGATAAATAAAAACGGTATGAACGAGATTGAGTTGAAATAAATAGTTGATGATTTGTACCATTATTTCTAATTTGTAGGGAAAATTCATTTTCACTAATTTGAGATATCTTATTTATTTTGGCAGGTAAGTATTTTTTTAATTCTAAAGTATATTTTCCAATTAATAATCCATCTAAATTCATTTTCATCACCTCTAAAGCATTATATCATAATACTGGTTGACAAAAAAAATAAAAAGGTCTATAATTTTAAAAAAATAATGAGGTGTGATTATGAAAAAAGGATTATTAATTATTATTAGTGGACCATCAGGAGTAGGGAAAGGGACGATTCGCGATTTATTTATTGATGATGAATCATTAAAACTTACTTTCTCAATTTCAATGACAACTCGACTTCCTAGAAATCAAGAACAACATGGAGTTCATTACTATTTTGTGAGTAAAGAAGAATTTGAAAGAAATATTAAAGAAGATAAATTCTTAGAATATGCTTCTTTTGTAGGAAATTACTATGGAACTTTATTTGATGAGGTAGAACGATTAAGAAAAGAAGGGAAAAATGTACTGCTTGAAATCGAAATTGAAGGAGCAAAACAAGTAATGAAAAAATGTCCAGATGCACTATCTATTTTTATCTTGCCACCATCTTTAGAAGAATTAGAAAGAAGAATTCGTGGTAGAAAAACAGAATCAGAAGAAATCATTCAGGAAAGATTAAATAAAGCAAAACATGAGATGAGTATGACTTCTTCATATAAATATGCTGTATGTAATGAAGACCCTGTCTTAGCAGCTGATATTGTTAGATTAATTATAAAACGACACATGGAAATTTAAAAGTGATTTAAAAAAATCACTTTTTTTATTAAAATGAGATAAAAATAGTTGACATCATTTTTGGGATGTGATATTATATATGGGCATTAATAATTGCGCCCATAGCTCAACTGGACAGAGCGTTTGACTACGGATCAAAAGGTTATGGGTTCGACTCCTGTTGGGCGCGCCATTAATATTATTAATTTGCGGGATGTAGCACAGCTTGGTAGTGCACTTGGTTTGGGACCAAGGGGTCGCAGGTTCGAATCCTGTCATCCCGACCATGTAAATATTCACCACTTGGCTGGGTAGCTTAGTTGGCTAGAGCATCCGGTTCATACCCGGAAGGTCGTGGGTTCGAGTCCCACCCCAGCCACCATTTCGGACCCTTAGCTCAGTTGGTCAGAGCATCCGGCTCATAACCGGTGGGTCGTAGGTTCGAGTCCTACAGGGTCCACCAATCAAAAACTAAATATACAATATGGAGGAATACCCAAGTGGCTGAAGGGTCCGGTCTTGAAAACCGGTAGGTCGTGAGAGCGGCGCCTGGGTTCGAATCCCAGTTCCTCCGCCATATTTTAAATTCATACATCGCGGGATGGAGCAGTCTGGTAGCTCGTCGGGCTCATAACCCGAAGGTCGTTGGTTCAAATCCTTCTCCCGCAACCAAATGGCTCTGTAGCTCAGTCGGTAGAGCATCGGTCTGAAGAACCGAGTGTCGCTGGTTCGATTCCGGCCGGAGCCACCATTTTTAAAATTAGCAAGTGCATTATGCACTTTTTTTATTTTTACGGATATGATATAATGCAACTGATATGAGAAATAGATTGGAGTGATAATGAATAAATTAATTTTTTTAGTGATTTTTTCACTAACTACAAATATTTTAAATGGCTTTAGGGTGCTTTATCCGCTTTTTTATCAAATTAATAATAATTCTACAATAAAATCGGATAACAAAGATACATTGACACATCAAGAAGAAGATTACGAAAATGAACCTGCAAGAGAAACTCAACTTAATGATGATGTTAATGAAAGTGCAGAAGCTACTCAAAATAACGATTTAAATAATAATCAAATTGAAAATAGTATAACCGAAAAAACTATAATTAAATATTGCGATTACAGTGGAAACCGAGTAAACATCCGAAATTTTTGTGATTTTGGAAGTTATTGGAGTACTACTCCTACTGGTGTTAATCCCAATTCAGTTATTATTCAAAGAGCGATTAACGAAATAAATAGCGGAAAAATAGAAGAGGTTGTTTTTCATGGTGAAGTAGAACGGTATAATTTAATTACGGATGAAAGACTTAGAAAAATGCTTGAATTCACACCACGGTCATTATGTTATATTAATGGATCTTGTACAGGATTTAGACTACCCTAAAAAGAGTATTAAAAATTTAACTCTTTTTAGGGTTTTTCTTATTTATTTACCTAATATAAAGTGAAGGAGGTTAAAATAGTTTAAGTTTCGATAAGGAGGTAAAGAATGAGAAACATTAAAAAAATAATTTTATCAGTATTATTATTGATTGTAATATTAACTCAGAATATATCCGCAGCTTCTGGAAATGCTGGTATTGGAAAACCCTTTTTAACAAGTGGTGGATTTGATGTTATTGTTCCAGATATTACAATTAATGGAGAAGTAGGTTATTGTCTAAATTTTGACTTAGAATTTCCGGTTGGAAACGAATATGATTATATTGATTTTGCATATCAAAAATCTCCTGAATTAAGAGGAGCATTATTTTACGGGTTTAATGGTGGTGACAATTCTCTTCAAACTAAATGGAATATACCTGATGAACAAGCAAGATATGCAACAAATGTTGTTATTTGGAGACATGCCCATAATCTAGGAATTCCTTCTAATTCAGGACAATTTAAAAATTTAAGTTTAAAAAATAATGCCCATCCAAATCTATTATCTTATTTAGAGGAGTTATCTGAAAAAAGATTTGAAATTCAAAAACCAATTTCAATAGATTTTAGCGGAAAAGTGAAAATACAAGATAACTTTCAAATATCCGATACGATTACATTATCGAAAAATATAGATTATAATATCGAAGTTAAAGAACCTATTGAAATAATTGAAAAAGATGGTGCAACATTTAAAGTTCGTGCACCAATACAATTTGTGGGAGAAATAAATCTTAAGGTTATTCCAAATTTTAATAATTTTCAAAGTCTTCTTTGGAGAACGAAAGATAATAAACAAGATATTATTCAATTCAAAGGGGATGATCCGTTACCTGAAATAACACAAAAAATTAAATTTACTAGTACACCAGATATTTTCAAAATAAAAAAGATAAATACTAAACAATTACCAGAAAAAGGAGTAGTCTTTGAAATTTCAAAAGATTATGACTTTAAAGGTGAAATATGGCAATTATCCCCAACAAATATTAATGGCGAAACAGAATTTACAACTCCAATTGATATTGGAAGTAAATATTATATTAGAGAAAAATCAGTTCCAAAACATCTAGTAAAGTCAGATGAAATAAAAACAATTGTAATTGAAGGTGGGAAAACACATTTTATAGAATTTAAAAATGAAATTATTTCTGGTGAAATCCAGATAAGAAAGGTGTCTGAACATAATTCAAACGAATATTTAAAAGGAGCTGTTTTTGAATTAAGAAGAGATGGAAAATTAATTGATACTAAAATCAGTAATAATGACGGAATAGTACTATTTAAAAATATTGAATATGGAAATTATAAAGTTTTAGAAATAAAAGC
>JBHALC010000128.1:0-3188 GCA_041827565.1 Erysipelotrichaceae bacterium | reverse complement strand
TTGCAATTTATCGAAACTGGACAAATGAAACATCACAAGAAACAGCAGATAAATCTAAAAGAGCAATTGAACAATTAATCGAATCAATTCGAGAGAAAAAGTAGAATATTAAATTAGGATAGAAACAGAAATACAAGTAGCAGGAAAAATAGGAGGAAAGATTATGAAAAAATTAATGAAAAGAAATTCATTGCGTGGAGATACAAATATTATTGCGATTATTGTTATTGCAGTAGTTATTATTGCAGTTGCTGCAATTTTTAGAACGCAATTAATTAAAGCTGTAAACGATATTTTTGATCAATTAACTAAGTTTATTAGCGGTCAACAATAGAATGAACTGTAGCTATGTAGAAAAGGGGGGATTCAAAATGAAAAAAAGAGGGTCAATAGTGTTAGAAGCATTGATTATGATTATGCTACTTGTAGGAATGTTTTATGTGATTATGTCGTATGCATTGTTGGCTAGAACAGAAGTATTGATTCAGAATTCATTGAATCAATCAGTAAAAGAGTTCTCCCAATATACATATTTGCTTGGATCAATGAAGTCGAATGAATTAACTGAAGCAGAAGAAAAGATTTCGTTAGTTCAATCATCAATAGAAAATCTGGCTAATAAGGGTAATACAGCAATCGATTCAGTTGGGGATGGAACGATGACTATTGAAAATGTAGCCCCAACAATTAAAGACCTTGTAGCTAGCGGAAAAGAAGTTAAAGATAATGCAGTAGGATTAGTTGAGTATTTAAGTGATCCTAAAACATTTTTAACTGTTGTAATACAAATTGTAAAACAGGAGGCACTGAAAACTTTAGCTCCTGTTGTAGTAGAACATATTTTTAAAGATGGATTGAGTCGTAATAAAATTGATTTATCTGAAAAAGGTGTACTAGGAAATGTTGAGTTTTTAAGTGCAGAATATGATAGTACTACAAAAATGCTTACTTTTGAAATTAAATACAAAACAAAAGGGATGTTTTATGATCTCTTTAAGCAAAATGAAAAAGAAGTAATTCAAAAGTCAACAATTAGGATATGGAGTGGGGAAGAAGAAAGAGAAACAAACCCGCAACTTGCAAACTAGAGAAGGAATGGGAAGAAAATGATTGTAATTTATGGATTAGTAATGTTAGTTATGGCGTATTTGTTATATTGTTTTATGGACAGTTATATCAATGAGAGCCCATTTCAATTTATAGTTAAATTTGATTTGTTGAAAATTGTGCTAAGTGTATTGATTTTATTGTGGATATGTATATTTTCTATTGGATTACATAATTCAATATTTGATACATTTACTTATTTTAAATATAGTATAGTGGTTGTTTTTGTTTTAGTAATTGCATTTATAGATGCAAAAACTTATACAATTCCGCTAGTATTACTTTATGTTTTGATAGGTTTGAGAATAATTTTAATTTTATTTGAAATCTTATTAAATAGTTCAATGATTATGGATATTTTCCAATTATATGGATTTGGAATATTATTTGCATTAGGTATTTCAGGTATTGTTTATTTCATATCAAAAAAAGGTTTAGGAGAAGGGGATATTATCTTAATAACAATTATAGCCTCATATGTTGGGTTATATAATATTATGGCAATTTATTTTCTATCTTCTGTACTAATGCTAATTATTGCTTTATTCTTAGTGATTATTAAGAAAAATAAGATGAAAGATGTGTTTCCAATGGTACCTGCGATTGCGATTGCATTAATTGTTAATACATTAATCATTTACTTTTTATAGGAGGATGTAATGAATCTAAATAAATTATTAATTTCGATATTACTAGTCATCCTAGTAATTGTAAGTTGGTTAAATGTATATAAACCTGAAGAAGAAGATCCGTTAATTGGAATTAGAAATGAAATAGCAGCATTTGAAAGTAAAGAACTTTATTATGATGCGTACGAAATGTATAAGAACCAAATATTTAAAGTAGACAAAAGCGAAAATAGTATAAAGAAAATGCTATTTTATACTGAAAAATTATCTAAAAGTTTTGAATATGAAAATATTTTAACACTTGCAATGCAAGAATATTCGGATAAAATAGAATATTATGATTTGGCGTTAAAACATTTTTCAAAGAATAATTCAACTAAGCTTTCAAGCTTGTTTAAGACGATTAAAAAGAAATTTCCAGATTATTCAAGTGAAGAGTTAAATAAGTTAGAATTTAAATATGAAATTAGAAATTTAAAAATTGATGAAATGCATGAGTTAAATGGTGAATATCTAACTTTTATTAGAGAGGGTAGATATGGAGTAATGTCAAAAGATTTAGCTGTTGTACGAAGTAATTTAGATTATATTGGTGGATATAGTAAAGAGGAGAAAGTTTTTCCAGCAAAACATGAAGATAAATTCTTATTTATTGATCAGAATGGATATAAGCGTAAAGCAACAAAAGAAGAATATCAGGATTTGGGAATGATTAATGAAAACTTAGCATATGCTAAGAAAGATGGGAAATACGGATTTATTAATGGTAATATGGAAGAAATGATTCCATTTGATTATGATGAAGTAGGAACATTTTATAATGGGATTGCACCTGTTAAAAAAGGAAATAAATGGGGAATGATTGATTCCAAAAATGAATTAGTTATTCCAATGGAATATGATGAAATAAAAATGGATTTTTATCGTATTGCAAATAGATATAAGGTATTATTTGGGCGTAAAGGAGAAGAATGGCATTTATTAAGTGAACAAGGAGAAAAATTAAATTCTAATAGATTAGTAGATGTGAGTTTATTTGTGTCTAATAAGCCAGCAGCTGTCAAAGTTGATAAAGGATGGACTTTTATTGATAAAGAAGGAAAATTAAGTGATTCTATTTATGAAGAAACTTATTCATTTCAAAATAATAAAACATTTATTAAAGAGAGTGGAAAATATTATTTGATTAATCTTAAAATGGAGAAAAGTAATCCACTTACATTTAGTAAAGTGAGTGTTATTAATCAAATCGGATTAGCAAAAGTATGGGATTTAAAAAATAATCCACAATACATTTCCACATACATAGAGAAGGAGGAATAAAATGAATTATATAATTGAAAAAAATGATTTAAATTTATTTGAATATGATATTTTAAAGAGTTTAAAATCACAATCTTTAATTCATACTCGATTACATAATGAAGATAATAAAATTACATTAGAATATAG
>JBHALC010000127.1:0-13124 GCA_041827565.1 Erysipelotrichaceae bacterium | reverse complement strand
AGATAAGAAAAAAAGTCTTAATCAAGAAAAAGAAAAGCTATTACCATTACATCTTATTGTTGAATATGAACATAATCAAATTCAATATCAAAGTTTATTATTACAATTTAATGAGCAATCTAAAAAGCTAAAAACTCAATTTGAAAAATTAACACAATTAAAAAATAGCTATTATAATAATATAGCTGGAATTTTAGCTGATACATTGCAACCAAGTTCTCCTTGTCCCGTTTGTGGATCAATAGAGCATCCTTTCCCTGCTTTAAAATGTGATGTAGTTGATAAAGAATCAGTAGATAGACAAGAAAAATATTATCAAACAATTTATAATGAATATACTAAAATAGAATTAAATATTAAAAATATAGAAAAATTATTATTATCCTATTCATTAGAAAAAATTAATCACGATAAATTGTATCATAAAAAAATTGAATCTGAAATTCAAAGTATTGAATTTGATATTTTAGAAAATAAGAAAAATATAAATCAAGAACAACTATTGATTCAAGAATTAAATTTAAAAAAAGAAGAATTAATAAAAGTTCAAAATCATAACCAAAGACAAATAGATTTACAACTAGAGTATAAATTGAAAATAACAGCCATTTTATCTAAATTAGAGGAATTTTCGTTTAAAACTAATAAAGAGTCCATTATTTTTAAAATCGATGAAATACAGCAAAAAAATGCCAAATACGAACAAAATTTAAATTATTATAGTCACTTACTAACTAAAACACAGACGAATATAGAATTATTCAAAAATAATTTAGACAAATTACATGATAAAAAGAATATTTTATTACAAGATATTGCGATGATAAATGATATGATTAACAAAGAAATAAAGGAAAAACAGCTTAGTCGTCCTTCAATTAATGAAGAAAAATATATGAATTTTTTAAATAAAATCATCATATATCAAACAACTCTTGATTCTCTTTTAAAGGAAATAGATGATTTAAACAAGAAAATAGAATCATACCCACAAATTAGTGTATCAGTTGATGAGCTGAAAGATTGTTATAATTTGAAAAATGAGCAATATACTTCCCTACACTCTCAGTATTTTAAATATATTGAATTAATAAATAAAGTGGAAGAATCGATTATAAAATATAACAATTATAATACAGAATATAAATTATATAAAGAATTGTTGGATGTAGCAAGTGGTGATGTAAATAAAAACAATAATATTTCATTTGAAAGATTTGTTTTAGGATATTATTTAGATCGAGTTTTAATATTGGCAAATCATCGTTTTAAAAAGATGAGTGATAATCGTTATCACTTTGAAAGAAAAGTAGATTATAAAGGTAAAGGAAAAAAAGGATTAGAATTAAGTGTTTTTGATCATTATAATGGATGTTCTCGTAGTGTTAATACACTTTCTGGAGGTGAAAGTTTTCAAGCCTCTCTTGCATTGTCTTTGGGATTAAGCGATTATCTATTTCAAAAATCAACTGTAAATCATATTGATTTTCTTTTCGTTGATGAAGGTTTTGGAAGTTTAGATGCAGAAAGTTTAGATATTGCGATTAATACTTTAATTGAGATATGTGAAACAGGAAAATCAATAGGTATTATTTCTCATGTTGAAGAACTAAAAAATAGAATATCGACTCAAATTCAAGTTAATAAAACTAAATCTGGAAGCACAATTTATATCCAAAAATAAAAAACAGTTTGATAAAAACTGTTTTTTTAAAATCCATGTTTCTTATGGATATCCATTACTTTCTCTTTGAAATATGAAAAATTAATCCATAATTCATAATCGAATAAATTAATTTCTTGCACCTTTATTCTTCTTTTTGTACCATAATTTTTAACACCATATGTTGATAAAGAAACACATAGTTTTTTATTACTATCATTTTTAAAAGGATTTAACTCTTGTATTTCATGTTCAAATTTTTCATCAAGCATATTTTGTGATTTTAAATAATTTGCTAGTTCATTGTACTCATTTGAATTTGAGACAATAATTTGTACTTTCATTCTAAAAACTTTTCTTAGCAGCTCATTAGCAAATCCTTTACGATTTATGTTTAGTATATCCATAATCTACCTCCTAATTCTACATGTATTATACACTATTTTTTTATGAAAAACAATACTTTTTCATTAAGTTTTCAAAAATGTAACAAATATTCATAAAAATGGTTGAGTTTACTTTTAGAATGTGGTATACTACTGAAAAAGATTATATGGAGGTTATTATGAATCAATTAAAAAAATCAGATTTTATATTTATATCGCTAACATTATTTTCAATTTTTTTTGGTGCTGGGAACTTAATGTTTCCTCCTATGTTAGGATATCAGTCTGGAAGTAATTTAGCTATTGTATTGGCAGGATTTATGATTACTGCAGTAATTTTACCTATTTTAGCTGTAGTAGCGATTATTAAAGCCGATGGAATAATAAAACTTGGGAATAAAGTTCATCCTGTATTTTCAAAAATATTTGCGATTACAGTTTATTTAGCAATTGGACCTTTACTAGCGATTCCTAGAAATGCTACTTTAGCTTTTACCCTTATATTTAATCAAACAGAATTTTTACTACCTTATACTATTGTATTTTTTGCAATTGCATTCTGGTTTTCCTTTTCTCCTAATAAATTAGTGAATCGTATTGGAAAAATTATGTCACCAATTTTAATTTCGCTAATTGTACTGTTATTTATTATAGGAATGTTTAAATTGCCTTTTAATTTTGGTATGCCAAGTATAAAGTATACAATGAATCCTTTTACTTCTGGAATATTAGATGGTTATGAAACTTTAGATGTTCTAGCTTCACTAAATTATGGAATTGTAGTATTAGTGTGGTTTAGAAAAAGAAATTTAGATGAGTCAAAGCTAATTTCTACTACAATTAAATCAGGGTGTGTTGCTGGTTTTGTTTTAGCGATAATATATATTATTACTGCTTTACTTGGTAGTAATATTGCTCCATTTTTAAATCAAGCAGAAAATGGAGCAGTGATACTTAAATTTTTATCTAGTTATTTATTAGGGGATTTAGGACTAGTTATTATTGCAATTATTTTTACTATTGCTTGTTTGTGTGTATGTATTGGCTTATTAACTTCGATTAGTGAATTTTTTACAGAATTACAGCCAAAAGTAAAATACCATTATTGGCTAATTATTTTAACTTTAATATCACTGTTTTTATCTAATTATGGTTTAAATAATATTTTAAAATATTCAATACCTGCTCTACTTCTAATTTATCCAATCGGAATTGTATTAGTTATTCTGTCACTATTTAATAGTAAAATAATCGTGTACCGAACAAGTGTATTAATTACATTTATTATATCTCTTTCTACAACGATTAATAAATTTCCTTATTTTGATAAATGGATTACACAAGATCACTTTATAACAAAATTTAATCAAATATTACCATTAAATAGTAATGGTTTAGCTTGGTTATTCCCTTTTATTGTTATATTTACATTAACTACAATATATACTAAATTAAAAAAATCTTCATAATGAAGATTTTTTTTATAAGATAAATTCTCCGTTTTCCATTACAATAACTTCTTTTCCATCATATGTTTTTCCAACAACTTTTAGATCAGCAGTTCCAAACATAAAATCAACATGTACTGTAGAAATATTTGATCCTGCTTCAGATAATTGCTCTGTTGTCATTAATGCACCATCTTGAACATTAATAGGATATGCATTTCCTAATGCAATATGACAAGCAGCATTTTCATCGAATAATGTATTGTAGAATAAGATATTCATTAATGAAATTGGTGATGAGTGGTTTACTAAAGCAATTTCTCCTGTATAAGCACTTCCTTCATCCATAGTAATTAAAGTCTGTAACATTTCTTTTCCATGTTCAGCATCAAAATCTACTACTTTACCATCTTTAAATTCTAACCAGAATTTATCAATTAACACTCCAGAATATTCTAAAGCTTTTGAAGCATAAACACGTCCATTTACTCTGTATTTATCAGGCATTGTGAATATTTCCTCAGTTGGAATATTCGCGTTAAACTCTACTCCTTTTGTGGAGATTTCACTTCCTCCACACCAAATATGATTCTTAACAATTCCCATTTCTAAATTCGTTCCTAAAGCATTGCTAAAGTGTAAACTAGAGAAGTTGTTTTCATTCATAACTTTACAACGATGGTTTAATTCTAAATTATGTTGTCTGAAATTTTCAATTGCATCTTCATTTTCAAATACATAAGATGCTTTAAAAATTGCATTTTGAAGTAATTCTAAGCGATTTTCTTCTTCTGGGAATAATTTTTTAGCCCAATCTTCATTGATTCCTGCACATACACACCATTGATTATGGTTTGCCATAAATAGTTTTCTAAATGGTTGCATTGCTTTACCTAAAGCTAAATTTCTAGCTTTAATTTTTTCTGGATCTACACCATCAAATACATTTGAAAAAGTAGAACTAATAGAAATATTAGCTGCATTTTCTTCAGTTGCTAATCGTGTTTTTTTATTAATTAAATCTAAATCAATATCACAGATTGTTGGTAAATCTTGATTTAAGTAATGTAATTTTTGTAGTTGTTGATCATTATAATCAACTAAAACTTTACTTGCACCTGCTGCATAAGCTTCTTTAGTAATTAGACGAGCTAATTCAAAACATTCAATTGGTGCATTTACAATAACTGGTTGTCCTTTTTGAACATTTGCACCTTGGCGAACAATTAATTTTGCATATTCTTGTAATAAATTCATTAAATTTTCTCCTTCACTAACATTGCTGCACCTACTAAACCTGGTTCATTTAATTCTGCAACTGTAAATTTTACATCACTCATTTTATCATGTACTAAATTTTTAAAGTGTTCATGTACTTTTGGAAAAAATACATCTTTAGATTTCATTACTCCTCCACCAAAAATAAATATATGTGGGTCGATTACATGAGCAACACTTGATAACATTAGTGCAATATCTAATGCCATTTCATTTACTAAATTTTGTGCCTTTTCATCACCTTCTAGGGCTAAATCAAATAATTCTTTTGCACTTTCAAATTCTCTTCCATATAATGCACTTGCTTTTTTAATAATCGCTAGTCCACTTGCTTCATTTTCAACTGCTCCAATATTTAAGTGATTATGTTTTTCACGATTACGATCAATTACAATATTTGCAACTTCTCCTGCATATCCATTTCTTCCACCATGTACTTTTTTATTTACTACTAATCCTCCACCAATTCCAGTAGAAATCGTCACATAGTAAACAATATCATCATTTTTTCCAGCTCCAAGCATGGCTTCTCCTAATGCTGCCGCATTAACATCATTATCTAAATAAACTGGAATACCTAATTGTATAGACATAATTTCAGCAAATTCATAATAATCAAATCCTGGAATATTTGTGCTCATCGTCATTACATTTTTTACTTTATCTACTGGACCAGGAACAGCACATCCTACACCTAAACATTCTTGGTAATTATCAAGTGATTGAACCATTCGAACCATTTTTGCAACTAATGCTTCCTTTCCATTATGTACTTCACTTGCTTCTTTACATTCTTGAATAATATTTCCACTTTCATCTACTTTGGCAACACGAACATTTGTACCACCTAAGTCAATTCCGATATAATATTTCATTTTTCTTCCTCCTTAATCATTAAAATAATCTTGTAAATAACTTTTTTCATTAAATAATGAACTTAATTCAAAAGTTGATTTAGCTTTTGTGAAAAAAAGCTTATTAAATAATGATAGATGATTTACTTTAATCATACAGCTTCTTTCTTTAGTATAAGTTGCTTTCTTAAATACTTTATTAATCAATTCATATTCTGATACATCTAGTACTACATCAAAATATCCTTCAGATATAAAATAAACAAGATTTTTTAAACTAGATGCATTTGTATAAATAATTTCATCTATCTTACAAACTCCATTTTTATTTGAGTTGTAAATTGCATATCCACTACATTTTCCTTCTCTATCTTTGTAGATACAAATTTTTTTCCCTTCACTTTTTACTTTTTCTATTAATTTATCAAAATAATCAATATCACGAAGTAATGTACACCTGAATTCTTTAGTAAATTTTAAATAAACTTCTAATAAATCACGGCTTGTGTATTGAACAGCAATATTTTTGTAATTTTTACCAATAATTTCGATTTTTGGAACTAAAAAACGGTGTATATCATAGGCTTTAACATAGCCATGTTTTGTCATAAATTTATTTTGATATGTTAGTACAGTAGAAATTAAATTATGCTTTTTTGTGTAATATTCATAAGTATCCATTAATTCATGACTGTGTTTTCGATTACGATAATCTACGTGCACACACAGATTTAGTAAAGTTGAACCTAATATATGATAGTCATGTATTAAATAGTTACAATCTTTAAAAATTAAAAATCCGATAATTTTATCTTCTTCTTTTTTAACTAGTTTAGTATTTTTTTCATATAAACGATATTGCGCATTAAATTTTGAACTAAACAAATATTCTTGTAGCATATTATAAATAATTGCATATTCGTTTTCTTTTAAAATTGAAATCACATTATCACCTAATCTTCATATTTTTCTTGATATTCAACATCAATAATATTATCATTTTTTCTTTCATTTTGATGAGGGTTTGAAATTGGTTTAAAGAATATTTTTTTTATGAAATAGAAAACTAAACCAATTAAAATAAGTGGTAAAATTAAAATTTTAATAAGCCATATTAAAATGATAAATATTACTATAAAAAAGAATATTAATAAAAACTGCATATGTTACACCTCCTAATTACACTGTATGCATAATATTTTTCCATATTCAACTTCAACAATTCCTATATCTGATGTCATTTCATTAGAAATTGTTTTGAAATCTTGGGGAGTAAATTCAATTGAATTTACGGGATATTTAAACTGTTCTAAACTTACTTTACTATTTTCAATAGCAAAAAATGAGAAATACTGATGTGTATTTTGGATGATATGTTTTCCTTTTTTCAAAATAAATAATTTTTGATTATTATCTAAAATTTGAATTGTGTCATTATGAACTAATAATTTTAAATTGTAGAGTTCATGATCTATTCTTCCCCCTAAGCAATTACAAATTATAATATTAGAATAATGCGCTTTTGCATATTGTATTGCAAGTTCTAAATCTGTTTCATCTTTTTCAGCAGGATATTTGATTTTTTTTATACTAGGATAATGTTCAATTTGAACTGAATCAAAGTCCCCTATTGCAATAATAGGGTCAATATTTTGTTCAAGACAGTATTTTAATCCTGCATCTACCGCAATATAATCTGCATTTAAAATAGGAATAGGATGATTCATTCCAGCAACAATTACGACAGTTTCCATAGTGAATCAATATTTTCTTTTATATTTCCTTTGAATACATAACTACCAGCAACTAAAACATCCACTCCAGCTTCAATACATTTTTTGGCAGTATCTTGATTTATACCACCATCTACTTCGATTAATGTGGTTAAAGATTGTTTATTAATCGCAGTTTTCAAAGCAGAAATCGTATCTGGAGTCGATTCCATAAATGCTTGTCCACCAAATCCTGGTTCTACTCCCATTACTAATACTAAATCAAAAAATGGTAATAGTGGAATAATTTTATTTACATCAGTTTTTGGTTTAAATGATATTCCTGCTAATACATTATGATTTTTTATTTTTTTTGCTAGTGAGATCAACTCTTCTTCTTTTAATGTTTCATAGTGAATTGTTAGACAATGGATATCTTCTTTTAAGAAAATATCAGCAACCATTTCAGTATTTTGAACCATTAAATGCACATCTAATTTTAAATTAGTACGTTTTTTCATTCCTCTTAATAAATCAGCACCAAAAGTAATATTAGGTACAAAAAATGTATCCATAACATCATAGTGAATCCAATCAGCATTACTTTCTTTTAATAAGTCCATTTGTTCGCTAGGTTGACTGTAATCCATAGATAAAATCGATGGTGCAATAATTACTTTTTTCATTTTCTTTTATCCTCCTTTATCAACTCTAAAATTTCGAGATAATTTTCATATCTTTCTTTACTAATTTGTTTTTGCTCTACTGCTTCTTTAACAGCACAATTTGGTTCGTTTTTATGTACACAGTCCATAAAACGACATTGATAATTACTAAATTCAATAAAAGTATCCTTTATTTTATTTTCATCATATTGTGCAAAAGATAAAGAGGAAAATCCTGGAGTATCTGCTATCCACCCATTGTTGATTTTAAATAATTCACAATGCCTAGTCGTGTGTTTTCCTCTTCCTAGTGCTTTTGAAGTTTCTTGAGTCTTAAGATTGAAATGTGGATTAATACGATTTAATAAACTAGACTTACCTACTCCACTATTTCCAGTTAGGACGCTAACTTTATTTTCTAAAATAGCTTCAAATTCAGACGTAGATCTATTTATACCAGTAGTAAAAACTTGATATCCTAATTTTTGATATTTTTCAATTTCAGGTTGTAAAACCTTGATATCAATTAAATCAATTTTTGTAATTACGATAATAGGAGTAATATTATGATATTCAATAATACTAATTAATCGATCTAATAATTTATTAGAAAAATTAGGTTCAACACTACTCATTAAGATTATTGCTTGATCAACATTAGCAATACTAGGTCGAATTAAATCATTTTTTCTTTCAAGAATCTTTTCAATTCCTACTTGATTTTCAAAACGACGAATTAATACAAAATCACCCACTTTTGGAGATTTATCTAGTCTAAGTTTTCCCATTGCAATACAATCAAGAATCGTATTATCGTTTATATATACTTGGTATTGGTTGGAAATTTGTCGAATAATTCTACCTGTTATCATGAATCACCTTTAATTGTAATTTCAATTTCTTTTTCATATTCTTTTACTTCATAAGGTTCTAAACTTTGATAAGTTACCTTTCCTTTTCCAACAACATTAACTTTAAAGCCTAAATCAGATAATTCTTTTTCAGCTTTTTCAATAGGCATATTAATCACATTGATTACCATAATTGATTTTGGATTTGATGCCACTTCAATTTCTAATGTACTGTTCTCTGTTATTTCCATTTCTTTACCAGGTTCAATACTTTGTGAGAGTACAGTAGAATTTGCAGAATTAGAAGGTACAAGCTTTTCGACTACCTTCACATTTATATTGTTGTCAATTAAGTTTTGATATACTTTTGCAACATTTAAACCAATAAAATTTGGAACAGTATACAAACGAGCTTTAGAAATTGAAATTGTAATTTTTGAAGATTTAGAAGCTAAAGAATTCACTTCAGGTAAAATATTAGCTACAGTTCCACCACTGTAAATTTCTGAAGTTATTTTTTCAGGATTTATTTCAACTTCAAAACCATTATTTTTTAAAATTGCTACTGCTTCTTCTTGTGATTTTCCTAATACATTAGGAATAATCGATTTATCAATTGGTGTTGTATTATTTCTCATCATAAACATTATAAGTGTATAGAAAACGACAATAAATAACGAAATACTAATTGATAGAATCGTAAATTTTTTGTTATCTATTGTAATTTTTGGTTTAGAAACAATCTTTTTTTCTTTATTAATTTGAATACTTAGATAGTTTTCTAAATCATATAACATTTCTTCTGCACTTTCATATCGATCTGCTTTATTTTTGGCACAAGCTTTTTTTACTATTTCTTCAATTTGAAGTGGAATATTAGCATTTCTTTCAGTTAAAGATGGTAATTTATCATTGATATGAGCCATTGCTACTTGAACTGGAGTAGTTGCATTAAATGGAACATTTCCAGAAAGAAGCTCATAAAAAACAATACCTAAAGAGTATACATCAGAAGCATGAGTTGCTTCTTGTCCACTTGTAATTTCAGGAGCTAGATAGTGTGCCGATCCAAGTACTAAATCATTTGCAGTAATTTGCATACTATCATGAGATAGTGCAATTCCAAAATCTGTAATCTTTGCAGTACCATCATCTTTTATTAATACATTATGAGGTTTTATATCTCTATGAATAATATTATTTTGATGAGCATGAACTAATGCACTAGTTAGTTGTTTCATGATATCTAATGCTTCTGAAATCGGTAATGCAATTCTTTTTTGAAGTAATTGCTTTAATGTTTTACCATGTACATATTCCATTACAATATATGGTCTGTTTTTATACTCACCTACATCATATACTTGGACTATATTTGGATGATCCATTTTAGAAATGGCTTTTGCCTCCCTTTGGAAACGAAGTAACGAAATAGGATCGTTTGCTAAATCAATTCGAATAATCTTTAATGCAATATTTCGGTCTAAGATTGTGTCCAACGCTAAATAAACATCAGCCATTCCACCATTACCAATTAATTGCTTGATTAGATATCGATTATTAATTATGTTTTCCATAGCGATTTCTCCTTTCTACAACAATTGCAGTAATATTATCCTTACCAGAATTTCTCTTTGCAATATTTATTAGCTCTTGACATTTATCCTGAGGATGATTATTTTTCAATAAAACATTTAATAAATCGGCTGCTGGAACATAATTATGTACACCGTCACTTGTCAATAGTAGCTTTTTCCAAATATCCTTAATTTTTATAATATCTACTTCAATTACATTATAAATTCCTAATGCATTTGTTAGTGCATCTTTTTTAGTGTTTAAATCCATTGTAGCAGTATTACCTTTTTCTTTAATAAATCGTTCATAGTTATGATCTTTCGTTAAACAAACAAATTTATCAAACAATCCATATACACGAGAATCACCAATATTAAAAATAAATGTTCCCATATTACATACTAATACCCCAACAATTGTAGTGGCCATACCAGTATATTTTTTATTTTTTTTACTTGCAAAAATAATTGCATCATTAGCATTTTGACAAGCAGAATATATCCAGTGTTTCACAGCTACTACACTACTAAAATCACCTGATTTTTCAAAATCGGAGAATACGGATTTAGCAGCGATTTCGCTAGCTAAATCACCAGCGTTAGAACCTGCAACTCCATCACAAACAATAGCAATAAAATCATTTTTTTCATTATAACCAGCTAAAAAGTAATCTTCATTTACATTTCTTTTTAAACCAATATCACTTTGACCATAATAAACTATCATTTTGTCATCCTTTTTTCATGTTTTGCTCTTAATTGCCCACAAGCAGCATCAATATCTGCACCTTGTTCTTTTCTAATTGTGCAGCGAATTCCTTTTTTTGTTAAGCGATCATAAAACTTCATTGATTCAATCATTGGTGTTTTTTCAAAACTATTTTCAACCACTTTATTGTATGGAATTAAATTAACATAAGCATTTTTTCCTTTTAATAACTCTGCTAATTGATCAGCATGTTCTAACTTATCATTTACACCATCTAATAAAATGTATTCAAAAGTAATTCGACGATTATTTTTCTCTAAATAATAATCAATGGCTTCCATCAATTTATCAAGTGGATAAGCTCTTGTGATTGGCATGATTTCCCTTCTTAACTCATTATTGGGAGCATGTAATGAAATTGCAAGATTGTATTGCAATTTCAAGTCCGCAAATTCTTTAATTTTTGGCACAATACCACAAGTAGAAATCGTAATATGCCTTGCTCCAATTTTTAGACCCAAATCATCATTCACAATTGTTAGGAAATCCAGTACATTTTTAAAGTTATCAAATGGTTCTCCAATTCCCATAATCACAATATGTGATACTCGGCGATTTTGCTTATCAATATCTTTTTGTACATACATAATTTGAGACACAATTTCACCAGCACTTAAATCACGTTTTTTCTTTAAAAGTCCACTGGCACAGAAAGTACATCCCATATTACAACCAATTTGTGTTGTAACACAAACCGAATCTCCATAATCGAAGCTCATTAATACTGTTTCAATTAACGCTCCATCATGTAATTCAAATAGATATTTAATCGTACCATCTTTTGATTCTTGTCTTACCTTTAATTTCAAAGTATTATAACCAAAATTTTCTGACATTAATTGTCTTTCAACTTTAGATAAATCACTCATTAAATCAAAATCAGATATTCTTCTTTCATATAACCAACGAAATAATTGGTTTGCTTTAAATTTCTTCATTCCAAAATTTTCTAATTCTGCTGCTAAACTTTCTCTAGTATAATCATATATATATTTCATTTTATCACCTACAATTTATCTATATAATTATATCATAAAAAATTAATCTTTGGTAGAGTAATATACAAAAAAAGAAGCAAAATATGCTTCTTTTATTTATTCATTTTTACACAAATATATAGTCCGGCAATTGAAATTAATGAACTTATAATTGTGATTAAAATAGATGTAGAATCTGAAGTATCGGTTGATTTTTTTATACTTGGATACAATGTATTTTCATATTCAAAAAATAAGTCTTGATTTGATTCTGTGATTTTTACTTTTAATATGTGATTCGACTTAATATATCCAAGTGGAGCATCTAATTCTTTAATTTCATATTCTACATCTTCAATTAATGAAGAAAATTCAACTTCACCTGTATCACTTGCTTTTTCTTCAACTAATTGTTGATTACGATACAACCCAAACTTAACATATCTTTTTATTTTTTCTTTTGTCGTAGAATCAATTTTATAAATGTGTACTTTCCCATGTTTTTTAAACTGTATTGTTTGGTTTTTGTCATCTAAATTTTCATTATGTATCGTTTTTAATTGCCAATTTAAATCAGGCATTTGTCTTTCTAGTCGCTCTTTAAATACTATTCCATTGGAATAATCAAATCCACTTAATACCCATTCATATTTATTTTCAAAAAAAGTGTTTTCTGCTTGAAATTCATGTTCTTTTTTCACAATTACTTTTTTTGTGATTGGATCAATTCCTTCAATTAATAAGCGATATTGTTGACCAGTGACTAAATCATTAATTTTTACTTTTTCATAAATTGTATTTTTTTTAGAAGGCTCTACTTTTTCTTGTGAATTATGCCCATCTCCAAAAGCATTTGTGGTTATACTTGGTATTTTTTCATTTCTTGCAACAATCTCTATTACTTCTTTATTCTTACCAATATAAACTGGATATTTTTGTGAATT
>JBHALC010000126.1:0-19906 GCA_041827565.1 Erysipelotrichaceae bacterium | reverse complement strand
AAATATTTTTTTTCTTTCATAGGATAACCTCTTGCTTTAGATTATATCTAAAATTAAAGTTTAATGCAAATTAGTACAATGATATAAAATGCAAAAAAAAGATAATTATTGTATAATATAGTGAGAATGAAATGAATAGAAAGGATGAAATACATGGAAAAAATTAAATTTCTTGGATTAGGTGGATTCAATGAAAATGGGAAAAATATGTTAGTGATTGAAATAGATGATGACATTTTTATTGTTGAAGCGGGAATTAAATATCCAGAATCTAAAAGTTTAGGGGTAAAATACTTAATTCCAGATATGAGTTATATTATCGAAAATAAACATCGTGTAAAAGCAATATTTGTGACACATGCCCATAATGATTTATATTTAGCTTTACCATATTTATTAAAAGAAGTAAATGCTCCTGTATATACAGGTGCATTAAGTGCGGCAATTTTTAAAGAATTATTAGAGGAAGAAAGAATACCACATAATATTAAGGTTTTAAAAAAATCTCAACGATTAGAAATTAATAAACGTGAAATTCTAACGTTTGGATTAACACATAGCTTTCCTAATAATTTTGGGATTGCAATTCAAACTAAGCATGGATATATTGTTTATTTAGGGGAACATGTAATAGATTATGATATTAATTATCCAGAATTTTCTTGTGATATTAATGAGTTAAGTACAATTGGTAAGAAAGGAGTATTTGCATTATTTACCGAATCTGTATATGCAGATAAAACAGGGCATACTACTCCAAAACACCGTATTGCTGAATTTATCGAGCCATTATTAATTGATGCTGAACATCGTGTAATTATTGCTGCTCATACTCAAAGTTTATTTAGAATGATTGAGATATTAGAGACATGTCGTTTCTTTAATAAAAAAGTTTATTTCCATGATGAAAATGTAGTTAAAATGCTGAATTTAATGGAACGCTTTAATTATTATCGATTTGATAAAAAGCTGATTGTTAGTGAAAAACAATACAGTGATGAATTAGATGATATTGTTGTTTTAGTTACTGAAGATGGTAGAAAACTATATCAAAATATGCAGTTAATTGCAGTAAAAGAAGATCCAAAAATTCAATTTAGAGAAACAGATACAATTATTATGTGTGCTCCAACCATTGCAGGATCTGAAGCAGATGTAAGTAGTATGATGAATGAAATTTATAAAGAAGGAAATATTGTGCATGCAATTAATTCTAAAACGGTATTATCAATGCATCCTTCTAGTGAAGATTTAAAAATGATGATTTACTTATTTAAGCCAAAATACTATATTCCAATGAAGGGGGAATATCGTCATTTAATTCGTAATGCAGAAATAGGATATGCAATGGGAATCGATGATGAAAATATTATTATTTTAGATAATGGACAAGTTGCTTATTTTGAAGATGGTTCTTTGGTAAACACAGATACAATCATTGAATTAGATGATGTGAAAATTGATGGATTTGATGCTTGGGAAGATGGTGGAGTGGTCTTAAGAGATCGTGATTTACTATCGAATGATGGAGTAATTATATTAGGAGTAGGAATTGATATTAAAACAAAACAAGTCTTATATGGACCAGATATTCAAACTCGTGGGTTAGTTTATCTAAAAGAAGCAAAAGAATCAATTGATAAAGCTGGTGAAATTATGTTAGAGATTATTCGTAATGCTGTTGCAGATAAGTCTTATGATAACTTTGAAACAAGAGGTCTAATTAAAGATAAAATAGGTAAATTCTTGTTTAAAGAAATTGGTAAAAAACCAATGGTTTTACCAGTGATTATGGAGTTACATACGAAAAATGAGTAAAAAAGTAAATAAAAGGACTTCTAAATCAAAAATTCATTATTATATCCTTTCTTTACTGATTTTGTTTATTAGTATTATTTCGTGTTTTCAATTAGGTCAAATTGGAAGAATAATAGATTATGGATTCCAATATGGATTTGGAATTATGAAATATGCAATATATTTGTTACTAATACTAAATTCCTTATCTTATTTATGGCTAGAGCATTTAATAAAACTAACTAAAAAAAGAACAGGATTAATTTTAATTGGTATTGGAATTGCAGTATTTGTACCTATTTTTTCAATTGCACAAGTTGGATTTGATTCTCTTCATTTTTTCGTTGAAAAAATAACTGATACAACATTTTATAATTTATCAGGTTTCATTTTTGTATTAATTTATGCTATTTTATCTAGTTTAGTAGGTAAAATAGGAGTAGGAGTATTTAGTTTTATTTTGGTAATTACGGGTATGGTTGTGTATTTTGGAAAAGAAATTGTTGAATATGCATATCGTGATACAAAAGAGAATATTACGAATTATAAAGAGAAAAAAAGAATTGAAAAAGAAGAGAAAATGCGCTTTATTCCAACTTATGATTTAAGAAAAGCTAAAAAAATTAATTCATTTTCTTTTACAATTAAAGATGATTCAAAACCAATTGGAGAGCTAGTTAGCACAACAAATTCAGAAAAAATGGTTGTACCAACAATAAAGCAAGAGTACAAAAAAGAAGAATTACCAGTTAAGCCAAGTAAGCAATTAACCATTGATGATTCAATTGAATTATCAAAACATGAATCGTATCATCTTCCAGAATTAGATTTATTAAAGGAAGGAAAACAAAAAGCAAGTATTGTTAATCAAAGAAAAGCAGAAGAAAATGCACAAAAAATTATTGATATTTTAAACCAATTCCAAGTAAATGCTTCAATTTCAAACATTAGTATTGGACCAAGTGTAACTCGTTTTGAAGTTAAACCGGATTTAGGTGTTCGTGTAAATAAAATTGCAACATTACAGCATGATATTAAAATGGCATTAGCTGCAAAATATTTACGAATTGAAGCTCCAATTCCTGGTAAGAGTGCGGTTGGAATCGAAATTCCAAATGAAGAAAAAGAAATGGTTTATATGAAAGAAGTCATTCAATCAGTTAAAAATAAAGATAGTAAATTATTATTTGTGTTAGGAAAAGATTTAACAGGAAATAGTATTTATGGGGAATTAGACAAAATGCCACACTTACTTGTAGCAGGGTCTACAGGAAGTGGGAAATCAGTATGTATTAATAGTATTATTACTTCCATTTTACTAAGGAGTACTCCTGAAGAAGTAAGAATTTTATTAATTGATCCTAAAAAAGTAGAATTTACACCGTATAAAGAAATACCACATTTAGTTGCACCAATTATTACAGATGCAAATAAAGCAAGCCGTGCATTAGAAGTAGTTGTAGCTGAAATGGATAAACGCTATGATTTATTCTCACAATATGGTGTTAAAAATATGAAAGGCTATCATGAGTTGCTTGCTAAAAATAAACATGCTGATTTACCACCAATGCCATATATTATGGTTGTAATTGATGAGTTAGCAGATTTAATGATGGTTGCAAGTAAAAAAGTAGAAGCAAGTATTCAGCGTATTACTCAATTAGCTCGTGCTGCAGGAATCCACTTAATCGTTGCTACACAAAGACCGAGTGTAGATGTAATTACTGGAGTGATTAAATCGAATATTCCGTCTCGAATAGCTTTTGCAGTTTCAAGTTCTATTGATTCTCGAACGATATTAGATGAATCTGGAGCTGAAAAATTATTAGGTTATGGTGATATGTTATATATTCCAGTTGGAGAACAAAATCCAATTCGAGTTCAAGGTGTTTATGTGTCTGATGAAGAAGTTGAAAATATTTGTGAGCATACACAACAATATGGTAAAACAGAGTATATGGAAGTATTCCAGAATTTAGAAGATTTAGATCGTAGTATTATTGGGAATAATATGCTTTCAGATGATTTATATCAAGAAGTTAAAAATTTTGTTTTAGAATCTAGAAAAGCAAGTACAAGTGTCTTACAGCGTCGTTTTTCTATTGGATATTCAAGAGCTGCAAAATTAATGGATATGCTTGAAATGAATGGAATTATTGGTCCACAAAATGGAACAAAACCAAGAGAAATTTATGATCAATATGAAGATTAGGGATAAAAATATTCCTAATCTTTAATTTTTAATAGAAAAATATAAAAAAAAATGCTATAATAGTTTAAAATGAAAGAGGGTGAGTAAATGAATTTTTTAAGATTAGTTACTTTTACATCTGGAGTTACATTTATTGTTGATTTATTATTAGTATGGTTATTAATTTATATTTTATTAAGAGTAATGAGAAATAATGAAAGAGCAGGTCAAATTTTTAAAGGTTTTTTAATTATTATTTTAGCTCATTATATGGCAAGTTGGGTAGGGTTAAAATTAGTTGGACGCTTTCTTTCAGAATTTATTAATTGGGGATTCTTATTCGTAGCGATTATTTTTACGCCTGAAATTCGTAGTGCATTAGAAAACGTTGGGAAAAGAACAGGATTTACTCGCTCTAGTAAATTATTGAGTAATGAAAAATCAAGATTGATTTCAGAGTTATCTGATGCAATTCGTGTTTTTTCAAAAACATATACAGGTGCATTAATCACGATTCAAATGCAAGATTCTTTAAAAGAATATGCAGATAGAGGAATTGTTATGGATGCTTTAACCACAAAAGAGTTATTAGGAAATATTTTTTATCCTAAAACACCATTACATGATGGAGCAGTAATTATTGAAGGAGATAAAATTGTAGCAGCGAGTGTCTTTTTTCCCTCAACAAATTCTCAAGTTATTTCTACTTATGGTGCTCGTCATCGAGCTGCGCTTGCAATTAGTGAGTTAAGTGATAGTATTACAATTATTGTGAGTGAGGAAACAGGAGAAATTTCTATTGCTCGTTTTGGAGTTATTACAAAAGTAAGTGAACAAGAATTAGAAAATTATTTAAATGAGCAATTATCAAGTGATGAGGAAATAAAACCAAGTATATTCAAAGATATTTTTGATGATATTAAACCTAAGTCTTCAAATAAAAAACATACAAAGGTTGAAACATTGGAGAATGGTGAAATTGTGAATATCTATTATCGTCGATATGGAGGGAATAATAATGAAAAATAACTTTCAAAAAATTACTTCTTTTTTAGTTCGATTAGGTAACATGATTTCTAAGTTTTTTGATGCAATATTAAGTAATCCAAAATTTGCAAAATATACTTCTTTTGTAATTGCTTTAATTATTGTAGTTGTTATTGCATTAGGGGATGGAATTGCTTCACTCATGAATGTAAACTATGAATCAGGTGTAGTGTTATCAGGATTACCAGTTAATGTTAGTGTGGATTCAGATTATTTTGAAGTTCATGGTGTTCCCAAAACAGTAGATGCATATATTGTAGGAGATTTAGCTGAAATCCAACAAATTGCTCAAAATCGTAATCTACAAATCGGTTTAGATTTAAGAAATTATAGTGAAGGTATTCATAATGCTAAATTAGTAGTAATTGGTTCTACAGAAAATACGCGAATTTCATTAACACCAAGTAATGTTGTAGTAGATTTAAGAAAAAAAGTTGAGAAACAGTATCCATTTACTTTTGATTTTATTAATAAGACAAAAAGTGATGATTTACTGTATAGTACACCAAAGTTTGAATTTGATGCCATTACAATTAAAGCTAGTGAAAAAGTTCAAAATGAAATTAAATTTGTGAGGGCAATTATTGATGTTGGAGAGCAAACAACAGACTATAATGGTAATGCAACGATTGCTGTATATAACCATTTAGGTGAAAAATTAGATGTAACTACAATTCCAGAAAAAATTGGAGTTAATGTTTTAATTAGTAAACCAAGTAAAGAAGTACCAATTAAGATTAGAACCGTAGGAACATTATCTGATCCAACGAAATCAATTGATTCTTTAGAAATTAGTGATAGTTTAACTACTATTTTAGGAAATAGTTCACTATTGAATGAGATAAAAAATGTGGAAGTAGTAATACCATTAAGTCAACTTGAAAGTGATTCTAAATTAGTTCTTCCAATTAATGTAACACAAGATATTACATCAACAGTAAAAAATATTTCGATTTCTATTACTTTAGGTGAGAAGAAATCACAAGAGATAAAAAATATTCCAATCACTACATTAAATAATGATTCATCTTATAAAATTGAAATAGTGGATGAAAATGATAGAATGAGTGATATACAAGTTTATGGTACACAAAAACAATTAGATGGATTAGTGCTTGAAAGCATTCGGTTATATCCTGATTTATCGAATATTGTTGTGGGGGAACAAGTAGTTCCAATTCAAGTAGAAAAGCCAAATACACTTGAAGTTTACCCAACAAAACAATCTATTCGAATAAAAGTTTCAAAATAGTTCAGTTTTTGAACTATTTTTTTATTTTATCTTAAAGAAAGTGTTTACATTGTAAAAGTTTTATGATAAAATGGTTTGTAGAAATAGGTTAATCAATAATCTGTTTGAATTTTTGCTTAAAAAGGAGGAAAATATAATGACTAAGCACAAATATTCAAGACTAGCTGTTTCGCTTATGGCAGGAAGTTTACTAGTAAGTGGGTGTGCACAGGAGGTAAAAAAAGATCTGACTCCTACTACTCAAACAACACCGTCAAGTAATTCAGATACAAAAGTTGTAAAAGAAGTACCAGAAGAGTTGAAGAAAAAAAGTTCAGAATTATTAGATCGTTTAGAGAAGTTAGAAACTAAAAATGAAGAACAGTTAAAAGAGAAAGAAGAACTATTAAAGAGTGCTAAAGTATTACTTACATCGAAAGAAGAGCAGATTTTAAAAACAGTTGTATCTGATTTAGAAAATAATATCAATAAATTAGTACAAAAATGGAATACACCTACTACTCCAACTGTAAAAGTTGAAGAGAAAATTGTTTATAGAGAAGCTCCTAGTCGAGTAAAAACGGTAGAAAAAGTAGTGGAGAAAGTTATTGAAAAGGTAGTAGATCGTATAGTTGAAAAACCACAACCGCCTGTTACACCAAAAAAAGAAGTATCTAAATTACCAGTTGAAGAAAATAGTGAAATTACACTTAAAATTGATGAAATTATGAACACTTGGATTGGAAATAATAATATTCCTGGTGGGGTAGTATTAGTAGCAAAAGATGGAAAAATTGTTTCTACTAAAGCGTATGGAAATCAATTTATAGCTGATTTTGATTCAACTAGTGAGTATGATAAACCAAATTATAAATTATTAGATCAACCTGTGTCTACTAAACAAGATACAATGTATGATTTAGCTAGTGTTACAAAGATTATGTCAACAACACAAGCAATAATGAAGTTAGTTAGTGAGAAAAAAATTGATTTAAATGAAAAAGTAGATACATATTTACCAGGATTTAAAGCAAATGGAAAAGAAAATGTAACCGTAAAATCTTTATTAACACATACAAGTGGATTACCACAATGGGAACCAACTTATTTCTATGGTAAAGATAAAGCTACACAGTTAGCATTCTTAAAAAATGTAGGGCTAAATCCAAAATTTGTGGAAGATGGAGTAGACAATAAATTACATCACTATTCAGATTTAGGATTTATGACTTTAGGGTATATTGTAGAAGAAGTGAGTGGAAAATCATTAGATCAATATGTTTTAACTGAAATTTATCAGCCATTAGGCTTAAATAAAACATTATATAATCCGACTACTAAATTTGGAATTGATAATATTGCAGCAACTTCATTAGGAAATGCATATGAATATAAAATGGTAGATGAAGAGAAATATCCTAATTTTGGGTATGATACAACTAAGGACCAATTATTATTTAAAGCATTTACTGGATGGAGAAAACATGTTTTAAGAGGTGAAGTGAACGATGGAAATGCGGCTATGGCAACAAATGGTGTTGCAGGGCATGCTGGGTTATTCTCAACGGTATCTGATTTAGCTGTTTTAACGCAATTAATGCTAAATAAAGGAGAATATGATGGAGTTCGTATTTATGATGCAGAAACTTTAGATTTATTTACCTCTAAACAAACGAATACAGGTATTGTATCCGAAGAATTTGGATATGGATTTAAGCTAGATCAGTCTTGGATGGGAGATAGTGCAACTGAAAAAGTATATGGACATGATGGATTTACGGGAACATATTTTGTGAATGATCCAGATCATAAATTAACAATTATTGTTTTAACAAATAAAATGCAGTCAGGATTTAGAAGTGGATTACTAGCAAATGGTAAACCACAAAATACAAATTTATACTGGAATATTTCGCCAATGGTTCGACAAATTAGTAATGCAGTTAGAAATTACTATAACATAAAATAAACCTGTACAAGTATATTATTACTATAATTAATTACAATTTTGATTATAAGTTGTTATTAAAATAACTTTCAAAAAAAGTATTGACAATATAACTATTATTCGATATAATATGCTCGTTATAGGAGGAAAACATAATGCGGGAGAGACTTTTAATATTACTTAATAGTAATGTAATTGATCAAGATGTGTATGAGAATTGTCTTCGAGTTTATGACGAATTGATTCTTAAAAATGGTTATCAAGATGAGGAAACCACAGTATTTGTAATGCATTTAGCAATGATGCTTCAAAGAAATAAAAATGGAGAAATTGTGAATGAGATGGAAGATTTTATAATGAATGAAATTAAGTCTGTTCCACATTTTAAAAAGGTTGAGGAATTTGCAAATCAAGTTTATGATTTAGTAGAATTTGAAATTCCAAAAACTGAAAAAGATTATATTTTACTTCATTTAAGTAATTTTGTGAAATAGAAAGGAGGGAGAACATGATTAAAGTAGTTGTAGGTGGACAAATTGATAAGCAAAAAATTGCAGAATTAATTGAAAAACTGTCCAACAATCAATTTAGTATTGATGTAAAATCGGATTTAGATGCGGCATTAGCAATGAAGAGTGGTCAATATGATTACTACATCGGAGCTTGTAATACTGGTGGAGGAGGAGCACTTGCAATGGCAATTGCATTAGTCGGAGCGCAATATTGCTCAACCATTTCGATGCCAGGTTCAATTAAGGATGATGAATTTATTATCAATGAAGTTAAAAATGGAAAAACAGCATTTGGATTTACAGCACAACATGCTGAACAAGTATTACCAGTATTGGTAAAAGCAATTTTAGATAAATAATAAGAGAGGAGTTCAATTATGGACAATATTTTACAATATGTTGTAATTATGGCACTAGGTGCTTTAGCAACAGTTTTAGCAAACAAAGGTATCGCAGTATTTAATGATGGATTTAGACCAATTATTCCTCAATTCTTTGATGGAAAAATGACAAGACAAGAATTAGCAGCAACAAGTTTTGCAATTAGTTTTGGATTAGTAATTGGATTTGGGATTCCACAATCAATTGGAGCAACAATTATTTTAATTCACTCTATTTTACTTGCAACAGATATTATTGGATTAGTATTTAAAGATGATTTAGTAGGGAATATTTTAGCAGCAGTTGCAGGAGCAGTATATGGTGCATTAATTTTAGCTGGATTAAGTGCAGTAGTAGACTTATTCGCTAAATTACCATTCAACTTCTTAGCAAACTTATCTGCTGTTTCTGGATTCGTTGTAACTGGATTTGCAATTTTCCCAGCTATTACAGTAGCGATGCAACATGGATTTAAAAAAGGATCTATTACAGGTATTGTTACTGTATTAACATGGTTTATCGTTAAGAAATTTGGAATTATTACACTTGGAACAGCAAAAGTTACATTAAATGCAGATGGAATCGCAATGTTAGTGGGGGCAATCTTAATGATTATCTTCGCTACACAAGTAAAACAAACAAACTCTGCAAACTCTGATTTAGTAAGTGTATTTGCTCAAAGAGTGAAAAGAATTCAAAGTAACTGGTGGATTTTAGCAATTATGGGTGGATTAGTTGCTGCAGCAACTTCTATGACATTAATTGCAGGAGACCCAGCAAGTTTAGCATTATTAAAAGCAGGAACAACAGATAGTGCATGGATTACTGCATTAGCTCGTGGAGTAGGATTTATCCCATTAATCTTTACTACAGCAATTGTTACAGGGGTTTACTCTCCAGTAGGAACAACATTCGTATTCACAATCGGAATTTTATTCAATGGAAACCCAATTGTTGCATTTATTGTAGGAGCAATTGTGATGGTTGCAGAAATCTTCTTAATTAACACATTTGCAGTAACAATGGATAAATTCCCAGGAGTTCGTGATATGGGAGAACATATTCGTACTTCAATGAGTAAAGTATTAGAAATTGCATTATTAGCTGGATCAGTAGTAGCAGCTAATGCAATGGTAGCTGGAGTTGGAGCATTATTTGTGATTGGAGTTTACTTATTAAATAGACAAGCTAAAAAACCAATCGTAGATTTAGCAGTTGGACCGGTAGCAGTAATTGTATTTGGTATTTTAGTAAATATTTTAATTCCATTACAATTATATGTATTACCAGTAGTAGCAAAATAATATGAAATCGATTGCTTTTTATACTAAAAAAAGCTTTCGTGCACAAAAACTAAAGTCAGTAATTTCAATTAATGAAAATGCAATTGATTTTATTGAAAAAGAAAATGGATATTATTTAGGGGTTAAAAATACTAGTGTAATATCTGAAGAAATGATAAAGGATTTAGAGAAAATAGGTTATGTACACCACACAAGTGATGCAATGGCAGATGGAGGAAGAGCGATTGATATTAATCTTATTAATCCAATTACTACTCGAAAAATGAGTGGTTCTTCAAGTGGTAGTGCAATTAATGTATTTTTAGAAGTAAATGATGTAGCTTTAGCTACAGATGGAGGAGGGTCGGTGCTTGCACCGGCCTTATCTTTAAATTTATATGGTTTTATTTCACCTTTATTATATGCAAGAGAGCTTAAAAAATATGAAAAGACTTCTACTGATGGAATAACATTTTCTCCTAGTTTAGGAATAATTAGTAAAGATTTTTTTCATATCGAAAATATTTTAAAACATTACTTTAAAGATAATAAAAAGCTAGAAATTATAAATGGAAAATCAAATATTGAATACCATCAAGAATTAGATGAATTTAAGTCATACTCTACATTTGAATTGTCTTATGACAATTCAAGTAGGGAGAAACTAATGAGTGATTTATTGAAATTTGATTTTGAAAATCAAATTCTAGTTACTTATGAAGGTCCAATTGATTTATTCGAGTATGGAGATTCAATAATTGGACATTATGATTTCGTAGTAAAAGCGAAGCAAAGAAATGCTCATAAATATTATTTAACTGTAGTAAATATGTTGGGGTTAAGTGCGATAGTTGTGCCTAGTTCAAAACTAGCAACCGGGTATTTATTAATTTGTAAGAGTGATGAAAAACATATTAATGCAATGTTAGAAGTTGCAAGAAAAATAAAATTTAAACGAAGTAAATTAGAAGAAAAATATTTTTCGCTAGAAGGAGGATTTAATCAGTGTTAAAAGATGGAATTACATTAATTCATGAGCATACAACAATTGATTTATCAAAAATTAAAAATGAGCCAGATTGTTTTTTAGATTGTAAAGAAGAAACAATAAAAGAATATCAAGAATTATATGCAAGTGGAGTAAGAAATATTATTGATGTTACTGCAATTGGTATGGGTAGAAATATTGAATATACAAATGAAGTAGCTCAAAAAAGTGGAATTAACATTATTCAAGCTACTGGATTTTATAAAGAGCCTTTTTTACCCGAATATGTTTATGAATATTCAATTGAGCAATTAGCCGATTTAATGGTAAATGAAATTGAAAAAGGTATGGAAAATGGTAGTCATCAAAAAGCAGGTATTCTAGGTGAGATTGGTACAAGTTTAAATGAAATGACTGAAATGGAAAGAAAAGTATTTGAAGCAAGTGTATTAGCATATCACAAAACAAATATTATTTTGTCTACACATACAACTTTAGGTACTTATGCTTTAGAACAAGCTGATTTTTTTATTGAAAGAGGTGTAAATCCTAGCCATGTTATTATTGGACATCAAGATTTATGCAAAGATTTAAACCAAATTAAAACTTTAATTCAAAAAGGATTTAATGTTGCATTTGATACAATAGGGAAAAATAATTATTTCCCTGATGAAATTAAAGCACAATGGTTAAAAGAATTACAAGATGAAAATTTATTAGATCAAGTTTGTTTAAGTTTAGATATTACTAGAAAATCTAATTTTAAATATCGTGGTGGAATAGGATATAATTATTTATTTGAAGTATTTATTCCGATGTGTAAAGAGATTGGGGTAACACAAGAATCATTTGACAAAATGTTAGTGGAAAATCCTAAACGTATTTTTGGTAGTAGAATATGAAAAGTTATCCATTAAAAAGTATTTCACTAGAGCAAGCAATGCAATTTCAATTTCGATGGATTGATTGCATTTCTTATCAGTTTAGTGGATATGAAATTTTAAATCGTGGAGATCTAGGGGTTCATAAATCTGGTAATATTCCACAAACAACTAAAAAAGTAGAAAGAGTAATTGCTGATTTCTTTAATGCAGAAGATGCAATTTTAGTTCGAGGTTCAGGAACGAATGCAATAAAAGAAGGACTATTTAGTTTAGTTCGTGAAAATCGAAAAATATTTGTGCATAAAGCACCGATTTACTCTACAACAAAAACAAGTTTTAATCAATTAAATATAGAAACGATTACAGTTGATTTTAATGATTTAAACTTAATTGAACTAACAATTAAAGAAAATATTGATGTAAAAATGGCATTAGTTCAAATTACAAGGCAAACTTTAGAAGATCACTATGACTATGAAAAAGTAATTCAACTATTTAAAAAGTATAATATTAAAGTGATTACAGATGATAATTATTCTGTTTTAAAAGTTGAAAAAATAGGGACACAATGTGGAGCAGATTTAAGTTGTTTTTCTTGTTTTAAATTATTAGGTCCACAAGGAATAGGGTGTGTAGTAGGTAAAAAAGAATTTATTGATCAAATTCGTGTTTATCATTATTCTGGAGGAAGTCAGGTTCAAGGGTTTGAAGCTTTAGAGGTATTACAAGGTTTAATTTATGCACCTGTTTCTCTAGCAATTCAAGCAATTCAAATTGATGAAATTGTGAAGGAATTAAACGAAAATCCTATTGAATGTGTAAAAAATGCATATGTAGTGAATGCCCAATCAAAAGTAATTTTAATTGAATTAGAAAAACCAATTGCACCACTTGTTTTAGAAGAAGCAGAAAAATTAGGAGCATTACCACATCCAGTAGGATCAGAAAGTAAATATGAATTTATGCCACTATTTTATAAAGTAAGTGGGACAATGATTGCATCTAATCCAAATGCAAAGGATTATTGGATTCGTATTAATCCAATGCGTGCAGGAAAAAATAGTATTATTCGAATATTAAAAGAAGCACTAAAGAAGGTGATATAAAATGTTTTTAGAAAAAACCTTAGAAAAAAATTTAGGTTTTGTGTTAAATGTAGCACAATTACATAAAGAAGGTAAAATTGCTCCAGATAGTTATGTGATTGATGTGAATACATTTGAAAGTAATGCTAAAAAAATGATTGAAGCTGCTAAGAAAAAAGAGATTCGCTTGTTTTTTATGTTAAAACAAGTAGGAAGAAATCCGTATCTAGCAAAAAAATTAATTGATTTAGGGTATAGTGGTGCAGTAGTAGTTGATTTTAGGGAAGCGGAAGTAATGATGAAAAATAATATTCCGATAGGAAATGTTGGTCATTTAGTTCAACCACCTAAACAGTATTTAGAAAAATTAATTCAGTATAATTGTGAAGTATTTACTGTATTTAGTTTTGAAAAATGTCAAGAAATTAATGAAATTTGCACGAAATTAAATCGTAAACAAAAAGTAATTATTAAAGTATATGATAATCAAGATATATTATATTCAATGCAAGAAGGAGGAGTACATCTTTCAAATTTAGTAGAGTTTTTAAATCAGTTAAAAGAATTAGAATTTATTGAAGTAGTTGGAGTTACAGGTTTTCCTTGCTTTTTATATGATAATCAAGAAAATGATATTTTACCTACTAATAATTATGGTACAGTTTTAAAAGCGAGAGATATTTTAGTTGAAAATGGATTTAAAATTGAAGTTTTAAATTTACCATCATCTACTTGTACTCACCTAATTGATAAAATAGATGATAATTTAAATAATGTTGTATTAGAACCAGGACACGGATTAAGTGGAACAACACCATATCATAGTCATTATGATAGTGTAGAAATTCCATGTGTTGTGTATTTAAGCGAAATTAGTCATCACTACCAAAATCAATCTTATTGTTATGGTGGAGGACACTATCGAAGAAGTCATGTTCAAAATGCAATTGTGTTTAAAGATTATTACTATGATGAAGACAAAGTTACACCAGCAAGTGATGAAGCGATTGACTACTATTTCAAATTAAATGAAATGCATCCAATTTCTTCAACTGTAATCATGGCGTTTCGTTTTCAAATGTTTGTGAGTAGGAGTAATGTTGTATTGATTGAAAATAGTAATGTTGTAGGTGTATATAATGGATTAGGAGATTGTTATGAGTAAAAGATTTGTGGTAGTAGTATTAGATAGTTTTGGAATTGGTGCAATGGATGATGTTGCAGTAGTTCGACCACAAGATTTAAATAGTAATACCGCTATGCATCTTATAGAGTATCCTCATAGTAAAAAATGGAATAATTTGCTTAAACTAGGTTTAATGAATGCAATGGACTATGAAAAAGATACTTTTAAAAAAGCGGATAAGGCTATTTTTGGAAAAAGTAAATTAAAACATTTTGGTGCAGATTCTTATTTTGGTCATCAAGAGATTTCAGGTACGAATCCTAAAAAGCCAGCTTTTACAAAATTTTCATATCATATTGATGAGATTGAAGTAGACTTAATTCAACAAGGTTATCAAGTAGAACGAATTACAAAAAATAACCTACAAATCTTGAAAATAAATAATGTGATTTGTATTGGGGATAATATGGAAACGGATTTAGGACAAGCAATTAATGTTGTAGGTGCATTAGATGATTGTGGATTTGAACTAATTGATACGATTGGTCATATTGTTCGTAAGCATGTAAAAGTTCCAAGAGTAATTGCTTTTGGTGGAAGTAATGTAACGATTCAAGATATTACAAATAACATTATCACAAAAGATGAATTTATTGGAATTGATGCTCCAGGATCTGGGGTATATAAAGAAAATTATCAAGTGATTCATATTGGATATGGTGTAGATAAGACAAAACAACTGCCATTAGCTTTAGATAAAGTAGGAATTAAAAACTATTTTTATGGAAAAGTTGAAAATATTGTGTATAATCCAAATGGAATAAATTTTCCTTGTGTTGATACTTATGATACTTTAACAAAATTAATAGAGGATATTGATTTATATCAAGAAGGTTTCTTCTTTTTAAACATTCAAGAAACAGATTTAGCAGGACATGGTGAAAATCCAAAACGATATATTGATGTTTTAAATATCGCTGATGAGCGAATAGGTGTTTTAATGTCTAAGTTAGAAAAAGAAGATGTTTTAATTGTAATGGCAGATCATGGAAATGATCCTACAATTGGTCATTCAAAACATACGCGTGAATATGTTCCAATTTTAGTATATCGTAAAGATAATAAAGATTTAATTAATATAGGTACACTAGAAACAATGGCAGATATAGGACAAACTGTTGCAGAATATTTTGGAACTTCGATTGAATTTGGAACTTCATTTTTGGGTAAAATAAAATGATTGAATGTTGTTGTGGAAGTTTAAAAGATGTAATTACTGCTAACGAGAATAGATATCATCGTATTGAATTAAACAGTGGGTTACAGCTTGGAGGACTAACTCCAAGTATTGGATTAATAAAAAAGTCAATTGAAATTAGTAAAATTCCAATTGTCGTAATGATTCGACCAAAAGTGGGAGGGTTTTACTATAATCAAGAAGAAAAAGAAACGATATTACAAGATTTAGATGAAATTTTATCTTTAGATATTGAGGGTATTGCAAGTGGTTTTTTAAATCAAGATACGAGTATTGATATAGAGTTTACAAAAGAAATTGTGAATCTATGTCATAAATATGGTAAAAAATTTGTCTTTCATCGTGCATTTGATGTGATCGAAACTTATAGTATTGAACAAGCAATTGAAATTTTAATTAAATTAAAAGTAGATCGAATTTTAACGAGTGGAAGAAAAAGTAGTGCATTATTTGCATTAGAAGAATTATCTCAATTACAAGAAAAATATTCTAATATTAAAATTGTAGCAGGGTGTGGAATTAAAATTAAAGATATTGATTTTATTTTAAATAACACAAATATTAAAGAAATTCATGGTAGTTTTTCTGCTTTGATTGAAGATTATGCTAATAAAGGAAATGAAGTAGATTTTTCAAGTGAAATTAGAAATGTAGTAAAAATGGAAATGTAATTCACATTTCCATTTTTAAATTATTTCTAGGATTTGGTTGAAACCATCGATATTTTCTTTAAGTAAAGCAAAACAGTGAATATGATTTTCAAATGTATAACATTTTATATTTGGATATTTATCTTTTACTAATAAATAATCAGCATATAAAATATCATGTGTTCCCATAAGAATAAAAGTAGGTGGTAAAGCAGATAAATCTTGGTATAATGGAGAAATAATTGGTGATTTTAAATCTAAGTCTGGAGCATAAATTTTACCATATTGTTGTAGCATCTCAATATTTAAAAATGGATCTAATGGCTCAATTTCTTTCATTTTTGGATTTGTGGTCGATATATCTAACCAAGGAGAAATCGTAATAATTTTTGAAGGTTTATAATTTGTGGATTGAGCCAAAATAAAACATAAATTTCCTCCAGCACTATCTCCCATAACAATGATTTCTTTTTCATTAAACTGATTTATCGTATATTCATAGCGTTGAATAATCATTTCGTGTATTTCTTTGTATGTTACTTTAGGTGTTTTAGGGTAAATTGGAATAATAATATGAGCATCTACTGCATTAGCTAGTCTTTCAAAAAAATCATAATAATATAAATCCATCCCAAATGCAAATGCACCTCCATGTAAATAATAAATTAATTTTTTACCATTTGGATTAATTTGAATTGTGTCAGTAAAAGAATCTAAATAACTAAATTGTTCTTTATTTTTTAGTTTATTTGGTAATTTAAACATAAGTTTCACCTCAAAAATATTATACACGAAAAAACAGTAGTAGACTACTGTTTTAACGAGGATTTTTAATATTTGCCTGTGCTGCTGCTAAATAAGCAATTGGTAAGCGATATGGAGAACAAGAAACATAGTTTAATCCAATATTGTGACAGAATTCAATTGAACTAGGATCTCCACCATGTTCACCACAAATTCCAAGTTTTAAATCTTGATTTGTACTTCTTCCAAGTTGTGTTGCCATTGCAATTAGCTTACCAACTCCATTTTGATCTAATCTAGCAAATGGGTCTTGTTCGTAAATATTTTTTTCATAATATGCATTTAAGAATCCACCAGCATCATCACGGGAGAATCCGAAAGTCATTTGAGTTAAATCATTTGTTCCAAAAGAGAAGAATTGTGCAACCGATGCAATTTCATCTGCAAGTAAAGCAGCACGAGGAACTTCAATCATTGTACCCACTTTATAGTTTAATTTTACTTTATTTTCTTTAATAATTTCATCTGCAGTTTCAACTACAATTTTCTTAATAAATTCTAATTCTTTTTTATCTCCAACTAAAGGAATCATAATTTCTGGAGCTATTTTTTTACGTGGATGTTTTTGATTAACCGCAATTGCAGCTTCAATAACGGCTCTAGTTTGCATTTGAGCAATTTCTGGATATGAAATCGCTAGACGACAACCACGATGTCCCATCATTGGGTTAAACTCATGTAAACTAGAAATAACTTGTTTTAGTTCATTTACTTCCATTTTCATTTCAGATGCAATAGTTGCAATATCATAACTAGAAGTAGGTAAGAATTCATGTAGTGGTGGATCTAAGTAACGAATTGTTACCGGAAGTCCAGCCATAACTTCAAATAAATCAATAAAGTCTGCTCTTTGCATTGGTAATAATTTAGCCAGTGCAATTTTTCTTTGTGATTCATTTTTAGAAACAATCATTTCACGCATTGCTTTAATTCGTGTATTTTCAAAGAACATGTGTTCAGTACGAACTAATCCAATTCCTTCTGCATTAAATCTTAAAGCAGTCAATGCATCCGTTTTTGTATCTGCATTACATCTAATTTCAAGTTTTTTGTATTGTTTAGCCCAATTCATAAATTTTTTAAAGTTTCCACTAATTGTAGCTGGACTACTTTCTATTACACCTAAGTATACATGACCACTTGAACCATCAATTGATAAATAATCTCCGGTAGTAAGTGTAATATCACCAATTTTTAATTGTTGTAATTCTTCATTAATATGAATTTCACCAGCACCAGATACACAGCATTTACCCATACCACGAGCAACTACTGCAGCATGTGAAGTCATACCTCCACGAATCGTTAAGATACCTTGAGCAACATGCATTCCTTCAATATCTTCTGGGGAAGTTTCAAGTCGTACTAAAATCACATGTTTTCCTTTTTCACTTTCTTTAATTGCTTCTTCAGCACTAAACACAATTTCACCACTTGCAGCTCCTGGAGATGCAGGTAAACCTGTAGTAAGTAGAGTTGCTTTTTTTAGTGCAATACTATCAAAAGTAGGGTGTAGTAATGCATCTAATTGACGAGCATCAACCATCATTAAAGCTTGTTTTTCATTAATTAATTTTTCACTAACTAGATCACATGCAATTTTTAAAGCGGCTTGAGCAGTTCGTTTACCATTACGCGTTTGAAGCATAAATAATTTACCAGATTCAATCGTAAACTCCATATCTTGCATATCTTTATAGTGTTTTTCTAATAGTTTTGCAGTATTATAAAATTCTTCATATGCTTTAGGCATTAATTTTTTTAATTCATTAATATTTTGAGGAGTACGAACACCTGCTACAACATCTTCTCCTTGAGCATTGACTAAAAATTCACCAAACAATTTATTTTCACCTGTTGCAGGATTTCTTGAGAATGCAACTCCTGTTGCACAGTCTTCTCCCATATTTCCAAATACCATCATTTGAACATTTACAGCAGTACCCCAACTAGATGGAATATCATTTACTTTTCGATAGTAAATTGCTCTAGGGTTATTCCAAGATTTAAATACAGCTTCAACTGCTAAAATTAATTGTTCTTTTGGATTAGTAGGAAAATCTGATTTTAATTTTTTACGATAGAATTTTTTAAACTCATCTACCATCAATTTATAGTCGTCTTTATCTAATTCATTATCTAATTTAACTCCTTTTTTCTCTTTGATTTCATCAATAATCACTTCAAATTGAGACTTAGGTAATCCCATTACCACATCCGCAAACATTTGGATAAATCTTCGATAACTATCATATGCAAATTTTTCATTATTCGTTTTTTTAGCTAATGTTTTAACGACTTCATCATTAATTCCTAAATTTAATATTGTGTCCATCATACCTGGCATACTAGATCTAGAACCACTTCTTACAGATACTAATAAAGGATTTTTAGAATCATTAAATTTTTTACCAGATTGTTTTTCTAATTTGGTTACATAAGTTTCAATTTCCTTAATAATGCTTGGATGAATTGTTTTATTATTATCGTAGTATTCAACACAAGCAGTAGTAGAAATGGTGAATCCATAGGGAACAGGTAAACCAATGTGCGTCATTTCTGCTAAGTTTGCACCTTTTCCTCCTAAAATTTCTCGCATTGAAGCATTACCTTCATCAAATGAATATACATACTTATTTTTCATATGAACCTCCTATTCAAGTATATATTCATTATAACCCTTTTTATTTAAAATGTAAACGCTTTTTAAGAACTTTATTT
>JBHALC010000125.1:0-3629 GCA_041827565.1 Erysipelotrichaceae bacterium | reverse complement strand
TAATACAATACTTTTTTTTGTTTGTCAATACAAAAAATGAATTTTTTTTAAAATTTTTATTTTTTGTAACCGTTTTGCTCAACCGGTTTATAAAAAATGGATTTTATGTGTGTAAACGATTGACATAACCGGTTTATTTTGGTAATATATTTTTGTAGCAAACCAGTTTACTGATATAAATTAGGAGAATGCTATGAAAAATAAACTAAAAACAATCGGAGTGATACCTGTTGTTTCAATCGACCATATTGATGATGCGCTTCCCATTGCTAAAGCATTACTAGAGTGTAAATTTAATATTATTGAGATTACACTTCGTAGTGACTGTGCAATTGAAGCAATTAAAAGAATAAAAGAAAATTATCCTGAAATATGCATTGGAATTGGAACCGTAACTAATAAATCTCAAGTTGATGAGATTTTAAAATTACATCCTGATTTTATTGTTACTCCAGGATTTAATCCAAGTATTATTCAATATGCATTAGATCATAAACTTACAGTTATTCCCGGTATTGACAGTGCTTCTTTAGTTGAACAGGCAATGGAATTCGAACTTGATTTTGTTAAGTTTTTTCCTGCCGAAGCAAGTGGTGGATTACCAAAAATTAAAGCATTATCTGGGCCATACCCTAAAATGAACTTTATGCCAACTGGTGGAGTAAATCTTGATAATCTAAATGATTATTTAAGTTTTAATAAGATTATTGCTGTGGGAGGTACATTCTTTATTGATAAAACTAGATTAAAAGAAAAAAATTACGATCATATCAAAGAAAACTGTTTTAAAGTAATTAAAAAATTATTAAATTTAAAAGTTGAATCAATTGAAGTAAAAGATGCAAACTCTATTTCTTTAATTCAAAATTTATTCAATTTAAACACTATTCAACATACTAATAAAAATAAAATTGTGATTACAACTTCAAATTTAGAAAGATTTAATTACTTCTATCCAAATTACACTTTTCTAGATTTCGAAGTTGAAATTAAGGAGGTTTAATATGTCTATTGTTACATTTGGTGAAATTATGCTTCGTTTATCCACGAATGGATACTTAAGATTCACACAAAGCGACCACTACTATGCCACTTATGGTGGAGGAGAAGCTAATGTTGCTGTGTCTCTTGCTCATTTTGGGCATAAAGTTCATTTTGTAAGTAAATTACCAAAACACGAAATTGGTGAACATGCAATTCAGTCATTAAGAAAATACAATGTAAATACAGATTTTATTACTCGTGGAGGAGAACGAGTAGGAATTTACTATTTGGAAAAAGGCGCAAGCCAAAGACCATCTAAAGTGATTTATGACCGTAAATATTCTTCTATTTCGATGGCTATGAAAACAGATTTTGACTGGGATAACATTTTTCAAGATTGTACTTGGTTTCACTTTACTGGAATTACTCCTGCTTTAGGAAATGATATTGCTGATATCTGCTTAGAAGCATGTAAAAAAGCAAAAGAAAAAGGAATAACAATTAGTTGTGATTTAAACTATCGAAAAAAACTTTGGACTAAGAAACAAGCAAACGAAACGATGTCTAAATTAATGCATTATGTTGATGTATGTATTGCCAATGAAGAAGATGCTGCAGACATATTCGATATTCATGCTGAAAATACGGATATTCATTCTGGAAAATTAGATCACTCAAGTTATGTTAATGTTGCTAAAAAATTGGCACAACGTTTTAACTTTAAATATGTCGCAATTACATTAAGAAAATCGATTAACGCCAATATTAATGAGTGGGCTGCGATGCTCTATGAAAATAACAAGGCTTATTTTTCAAAAGAATATACAATGAATATTGTAGACCGTGTTGGTGGAGGAGATTCGTTTGGAGCTGGTTTAATTCACAGTTTAATCCAAAACAAATCAAATCAAGATGCCATTGAATTTGCAGTAGCCACTAGTTGCTTAAAGCATACAATTGAAGGAGATTTCAATTTAGTTAATGAAGAAGAAGTGATGCAATTAGTAAATGGTAATGGTAGTGGAAGGGTTCAAAGATAGGAGGAAGTATGAATTTAAATGATTTTAATATGGATTTTTTCTCGCTAAAAGGAAAAGTTTCAATTATTACTGGAGGAAATACAGGAATTGGACAAGCATATGCAATTGCTCTTGCTAAAGCTGGAAGCCATATTTGTATTTCTGCTTTCGATGATAATATCGAAGAAACAAAACAATTAATTGAAAAAGAAAATGTTCAATTTTTAGCGGTGAAATGTGATTTAACTACAAAAGAAGGACGCACAAATTTAATTTATCAATGTAAAGAAAAATTTGGAAAAATTGATGTATTGGTAAATAATGCCGGCACAATTCGCCGTAGTCCTTTATTAGAATATAGCGAAAAAGATTGGAATGACGTAATGAATATTAATATTAATGCTGTTTATTTCTTATCACAAGAGGTTGCCAAAATTATGGATGCTCAAGGTGGAGGAAAAATTATTAATATTGCCTCAATGCTTTCATTCCAAGGTGGAAAATTTGTTCCTGCATATACAGCGAGTAAACATGCTGTTGCTGGAATTACTAAAGCTTTTGCCAATGAACTAGCATGTAAAAATATTCAAGTAAATGCAATTGCTCCTGGTTATATTGCAACTGCAAATACAGCACCAATTCGTAAAGATGAAAAAAGAAATGCAGAAATTTTAGGGCGTATTCCTGCTGGAGTATGGGGAGACCCTGCTGTACTAATGGGAACAGTTGTATTTTTAGCAAGTAAAGCAAGTGATTATGTCAACGGTCATATTTTAGCTGTTGATGGTGGATGGCTAACAAGGTAGGTGAAAGAAATGAAAATTGCGTTAATAATGGAAAACTCACAAGCAAGTAAAAATCAAATTATTGCTGAACAATTAAAAAAAGTAACAGATAAACATCAATACACTTTCTATAATTTAGGAATGAAGGATGAAAAAGACACTCATTTAACTTATATTCAATTAGGAATACTAAGTGCAATTTTATTAAACAGTAAAGCTGTAGACTTTATTGTAACAGGTTGTGGTACAGGGCAAGGTGCTATGATGGCATTAAATATGTTCCCGGGTGTAACTTGTGGACATATTACCAATCCAAGTGATGCATTTTTATTCACACAAATTAATGCTGGTAATGCCGTGTCTCTTCCATATGCACAAGGTTTTGGATGGGGTGGAGAACTAAACGCTTTATTCACATTTGAAAAATTATTTGAATATCCTTTAGGTAATGGATATCCAATTGAACGAGCACATGTTCAACAATGTAATGCTCAAATTTTAGATAAAATAAAAAAAGATATTACACCAAATTTAATTGAAAGCTTAAAAAGAATTGATCAAGAATTACTTAAAAATGCGATTGCATCTAAATCGTTCCAAGAAGTATTTTTTGAAAATGCAAAAGATGAAAATATGAAAGACTTTATTAAGTCTCTAATTTGATATGAAAAAATTACTTAGTTTTATACTTATTTTTGTTTTAAGTATTTCTCTATTCAAAATTCCTGTAATTCATGCAACTAGTGAATTTACTACAATCAAAAAAAATTTAATTTCTATGATTACAGGAGATGGTATTACCACAAATAGTGATCAATTCAAAAAGAAAATTAAATATATT
>JBHALC010000124.1:0-9155 GCA_041827565.1 Erysipelotrichaceae bacterium | reverse complement strand
ATCTAGTTCTGCTACACTCATACGAGTTGGTGAAACATAATTTGGATATGGCCAAGGTGTATGATCTGCAAAACCTAACTCTTTAATTCCACCTTTAATTGCACTTTCCACATATTCTCTTTCACTTCCAACTGCATGATTACATCTTGTTGTATGTGTATGATAATTTACTTTCATTCTTCATTTTCCCCTTTTATTTTTTTAACATTATACCATTTTTGGAAATGAACTTCCAATTTAAAATATTTTCATATAAATTGGAAGTAAACTTCCAATTTATAAAAAAATAGCCATTTCTGACTATTTCTTCACTATGGTTGAACTATTGGATTTTGAACTCCTTGCACTGTAATCCAACCATGTTTAATACGAGCTTCCATTTCCATTTTTTTCAAGATTTTATCATCAATTTTTTCAGATAAAATTGCATTTGCATCTGCTTCAGCTTGGGCTTTTGTTTTCTTAATTTCTGCTTCAATTTTTTCTTTTTCTAAATTTTGTTTTGCTGTTTCAGCATCTTTTTTTGCAATAGATTCACGTTTAATTGCACTCTCAATTTCATCTCCAGCATCTGTATCTAAAATAGAGAACGAGTATAATTGTAAGCTAGCATCGCTAAATGATTTTGTTAAGTTTTCTTTAATTTTATCATAAACTTCATTTCTTTTTTCACCTAAAACATCAATAATATTATATTGTGTTAAAACCTGCTCAATTGCTCTTTGAACGACTGGTCTTAAATAAACACGATTTAATTGTTCTAATGTTCTAAATTGTTGGAAAACTTTAAATACATCTTGACGATTCACTTGATATTTTACATCAATTTCAATTTTTAAAAATTGAGCATCACTAGTTTGTCCAGTTAACTCTTTTAAAGTCTCACTTTGAACCTCTGTTGAAATGTTGTATACTTTATCAAATGGTGATAATAAATGAAACCCACTATTTAATGTTGTATTACTTACACCAGAAAACGGTGAATATTTTACCCCTACATGGTTTGCTGGAACAGTTTTAATTGAAAACAACAAAGTAACAATTAAAACCAATGCAACAATTCCACTTCCAATTGTAATAGCTAATTTTCTTCCTTTTAACATAAATTTTCTCCCTTTTTAATATTGTATTTCTACTAAATATAAACCATAACCTTCTGCCTTGTAACGGCAAATATCTTTATCTTTTTTTTCTAACATCTCTTTAACATCAAGTGGTGTTAAAGTTTTTTTACCTACTTCTAATAATATTTGAGAAAGCATTCGTACCATATAGCGTAAAAAGCCATTCCCATTAAACTCTAAAATAATATCTTTATCTTTTTCATAAATTTGAATTGAATAAATCGTTTTAATTCTCGATTTTAATGGATTAATTTTATTACTACAAAAACTAGTAAAATCATGTGTCCCAATTAAATAAGTACTCGCAATTTTCATTAACTCTAAATCAGGATTTTCTTTAATTGCTGTTTTATACTTATACTGAAATGGATTTAATATATCTTTTGTGTAAATATAACGATATGTTTTGGATTTTGCACTAAAACGAGCATGAAAATCTTCAGATACTACTTCAAATTTTAAAATACGAATATCTTTTGGTAAAAAGTTATTTAATGCATAAATCCATTTGCATTCTGGCATTTTTAAATCTGTATCAAAATGAAATACTTGTCCTAATGCATGGACATAACGATCTGTTCTTCCACTAGCCACAATTTCAATTTCTTTATTACAAATTTTAGAAAGATATTTCTCAATTTCAGCTTGAACACTTTTTAAATTTTCTTGTTTTTGCCATCCATAATAATCATATCCATCATAACTTACCGTTACTTTATAGCGCATAAGAAACTCCAAAAATAAAAATCACATAAACAACAATAATCATTAAAAATAAATAATCTTTTCGAGTATAAGCTAATACACGATATTTCGTACGTGGTCGCGTTGTTGAATAACCACGAGCTTCTAAAGCATTTGCTAAATCATTTGCTTTTTGAAAAGCAGACACAAATAATGGAATAATTAAAGATAAAATTCCTTTTATTTTCTCTTTAAAACTCCCTTTTTCAAAATCAATTCCACGCGAAGTTTGAGCTTTCATAATTTTCTCTGCTTCTAATGCAAATACTGGAATAAAACGAAGTGCAATTGAAATAATCATCGCTATTTCATGTACTGGTACATTAAATTTCGCTAATGGTTTCATTAAAGATTCAATTGCTAAAGTTAAATCCATTGGTTTTGTGGTTAGTGTCAACATTGTGGATAAACCAAGCAAAATAAATAATCTTAAGAAAATAAAGATCGTTTGAAAGATTGCTCCACTATAAACTTTAAACCAACCAAACTCAAACCATAATTCTCCTGTTTTAACTAAAAATAAATTAAATATCAATAAGAAAATCATCATAAATAATACTGATTTTAATATAACTTTTACTGATTTGAAAAATAATTTAGAAAGATAAAATCCAAATAATACTAAACCTAGAAATAAGAAATAAGATATAAAATCACTTGGAATAAGTACTGTAATAATTAATCCAAACATCACCATTAATTTCATTCTAGGATCTAATTTATGTAATATTGAATTCGTATTAATATATTTTCCTAATGTTGTCATTGTGCTACCTCCATTAGAATTTGCTTAATACTTCTAGCTTTCTTAGAAATTTGATATCCTTTTTTACGCAATAAATTTTTAAATTCTAAAATTTTCGGTGTTTCAACTGGATAATCTTGTTCAAAAAATGATAATACATCTCCTTGATATATTAACTGACCTTGATCCAATAGCAATACTTCATCAAAATATTGATAAACTTGATCATTATCATGCGTAACCACAATAATCGTTTTATTCATTGTTTTTTGAATATGCATAAATAACTCTAGCATTTCAATACTTCCTTGTGGATCTAATCCTGCTGTAGGTTCATCTAAAATAATAATTTCTGGATCCATCGCCAATATCCCTGCAATAGCAACACGACGTTTTTGTCCCCCAGATAAATCAAAGCAAGAACGATCCATAAAACTTTCATCTAGTCCTACTGCTTTTAAACTTTCTCTAACACGACGCTCTATTTCATCTTTATCTACTCCAAAATTAGAAGGTCCAAAAGCAATATCTTTTGCAATTGTTTCTTCAAACAATTGATTTTCACTGAATTGAAATACTAAACCTACATGTTTTCTTAATGGTTTTAAACTTTTATGTTTAAAATTACTTCTAATATGAAATTCATCTACCACTACTTCTCCACTTGTTGGTTTAATTAATGCATTTAAATGTTGAATTAACGTAGATTTACCACAACCGGTATGTCCTATAATTGCTGTCATTTTGTGCTTATTAATTGATGTTGTAATATTTTTTAATGCATCTATTTGAGATACTCCATCATCATAAATAAAAGAAACATTTTTAAATTCTATCGGCATAAGCTATCAACCACCTTTTCTAATTCTAAATGTTCTTCTACTTGAAGTCCTAATTTTCTAGCTTCATCCACAACCTCTAACACAAATGGTAGCTTTAATTTTAAGTTTTTTAATTTTTCACTATTTTCGAACAACACTTCAGGAATATCACTAAGAACAATTTCTCCTTTTTCTAACACAATTACATGGTCACTATATAATACTTCTTCCATATCATGTGTAATAGAGATAATCGTTAAATCTTTTTCTTGATGAAGCTCTTTAATTAATTCTAACACTTCTTTTTTCCCTTTTGGATCTAACATACTTGTTGCTTCATCAAAAATAATAATCTTACTTTGACCAGCTAATACTCCAGCAATGGCAACACGTTGTTTTTGTCCACCAGATAATTTTTCAGGTTCATGGTTTAAATATGCTTTCATCCCTACTTTATCAGCATATTTTTCAATGATCTCCTGCATTTCATTTTGTGGAATACACGCATTTTCTAAAGTAAATGCAATATCATCCTCAACACTTGTACCAATAAATTGATTATCCGGATTTTGAAAAACAATTCCTACATCACTTCGAATTTTATCAATATTTTTTTCATTTACTTCTAATTGATTTACAATAATTTTTCCTTGATTTGCCTCAATTAAACCAATCATTAATTTTGCAAGTGTAGATTTACCACTACCATTATGACCTACAATCGTAGTATATTTTCCCTGTTGTATTTGAAAAGAAATATTATGAATGATTTCTTCATTTTCATGATATCCAAAACTAATATTTTTAAATTCTATCATAATACTCCTTTCTATAATTTTTTTAATTCCTTTATCTGATCACGATACATGGCAGCTTTTTCAAAGTCTAATTTATTAGCTGCATCACGCATTAATTTTTCTAATTGAGCAATTGATACTTCTTCTTTAATAATACGCGATTTACGCATATTTTTTTCTTTACTTCGTACCACTTCTTGTATTTTTTTATTTACAGATTGTGGAATAATATTGTGTCTTGCATTATACTCCATTTGAATTTGACGGCGACGATTTGTTTCGGTAATTGCATTTTCCATCGCAGAAGACATCCTATCTGCATACATAATCACTTTACCATTCACATTACGCGCTGCTCGCCCAATAATCTGAATTAAAGAACGCTCACTTCTTAAAAATCCTTCTTTATCTGCATCTAAAATCGCAATTAAACTTACTTCCGGAATATCTAATCCTTCTCTCAATAAGTTAATTCCAATTAAAATATCATATACACCCATTCTTAAATCATGAATTATTTCACTTCGCTCAATCGTTTTTACTTCATGGTGTAACCATGCAGATTTATAATTTTTTGATTTTAAATAATGACTTAATTCCTCTGCCATACGAACAGTTAAAGCAGTAATTAAAACTCGCTCATTTTTCTTAATTCGTTCATCAATTTCTTCAATTAAATCATCAATCATATTTTCATTTGGCTTTACAACGACTTCAGGATCAATTAATCCTGTTGGACGAATAATCTGCTCTACGATTTCATCACAATTCTCTAATTCAATCTCTCCAGGTGTAGCACTAACATAAATCACTTGATTTATCATTGAATCAAATTCTTCATATCGTAATGGTCGATTATCGAGTGCACTCGGTAATCGAAATCCATATTCTACCAATGTTTCTTTACGCGCACGATCTCCATTAAACATTCCCCGTACTTGAGGTAAAGAAACATGGCTTTCATCTACAATCAATAAATAATCTTCAGGCATATAATCAAACAAAGTATAAGGTTTTTCTCCTTCTTGTCTTCCATCTAAATGACGAGAATAATTCTCAATACCAGGACAAACCCCAAACTCTCTTAAAGCATCAATATCGTATCGTACTCTTTGCTCTAATCTTTGTTTTTCTAATAATTTCCCTTGATTTTCTAATTCTACTAATCGTTTTTCTAATTCTTCTTCAATTGTTTTACACGCATTTAAAGTAATTTCTTTACTTGTAGCATATCCATTTGCTGGATAAATAACATATAGACTATACGTTGCCATTGTTTTATTAGTAAGAACATCTACTTCGCTAATACGATCAATCACATCATCAAAAAACTCAACACGTAATAAATATTTATTCGTATGACCTAACGCAACTTCCACAATTTCTCCACGAACTCGAAAATGTCCCGGTGTCAATTCATAATCATTACGCATAAATTGCATATTAATTAATTTTCGTAAAAAATCATCACGACTTAATGTTTCATCTCTTTTAATCGTTAAAAACATATTTTGATATGTTTCTGGATTACTTGCCCCATAAATACATGCCACACTCGCAACCACAATCGTATCACGATGCATTAATGCACTACTAGCAGCACTCATTCTTAGCATATCTAATTCTGCATTTGTTGTGGCATTTTTATCAATATAAGTGTCACTACTTGGAATATATGCTTCTGGTTGATAATAATCGAAATTAGACACAAAATACTCTACATGATTATTAGGAAAAAATTCTTTAAACTCTAAATATAACTGAGCAGCTAACGTTTTATTATGCACAAAAACAAGCGTAGGCTTGTTTATTTGTGCAATTACATTACTTACAGTAAATGTTTTTCCTGTCCCAGTTGCTCCCAGTAAAACTTGATATTTTTTATTTTCTTGTATACCTTGTACTAATTGTTGAATTGCTTTTACTTGATCTCCCTGAGGTGTATAAGAAGAGACTAATTCAAACTTAGTTTCCATTCACAACCTCGATTGCCTTTTGCAATTGATTATCATACTTAAATGGATTACTATTATATTTCAATTCACAATCTAAACGTAATTGAGTAATTAATTCTTTACTAATTTCTCCTGTTACACTTAAATTTCTACTTCTTTGGTAAGCTTCAATACTATTTTTAGTAGCTACATCAAAATAACCATCACTTCTTAATGAAGAATCATTTAAGAAATTTAGTAAAGATTGAGTATAGCCCACTGTAGTTGAAACTTGATCTACTTTAATATTTTCTTCAATTGAAGGAACAACTAAACTAAATGCACTATGTTGTTTTACTTCAATATCTGGTTTTACTCCCACTTTATTAATTTGGTTTCCTTGAGGAGAAAACCACTGTGCTACTGTATATTTAAGGGCACTTCCATCTTTAAATGGTTGTGTAACTTGAACTGTTCCTTTACCAAATGAATTTACTCCAACTAATTTAATTCCAGCTTGTTCACGAAGTGCAGCACTTAGTACCTCAGATGCACTAGCTGAATTTTCATTAATTAACACAACAATATTAGAAAATTGATATCTTGGATTTGTGGTTGTTTTATTTTCAATTGATTTACCTGAAATATCTTCTTGTTTTAAAATTGTTGTTCCTTTTGGTAAAATCAATCCTGCAATATCTAAAGTCGTTTTTAAATATCCACCACCATTATCTCTTAAATCAATAATTACTTTATCAATTCCTTGTGCTTGGAAATCTTTAAATGCATTTTCTACTTCTACTTTTCCATTTTCAGTAAAACTATTTAAATGCAATACCCCTACATTATCCACAATACTATATTCTAAGGCCGTAGAAACAACATCACGAATAATTTCTAAAGACATCTCTTCTCCATTTCTTAAAAAACCAATTACAACTTTACTTCCTTTAGGACCACGAACTTTTTTTGATATTTCACCACTATCTAATCCCACAATTGAATTTCCATCTACTTTAATAATAATATCATTAATTTTCATTCCTGCTTTTTCAGCTGGTGAATTTTTAATTACTTTCTTAATTACATGTTGATCTCCAATATGTGCATAAGAAACCCCTATTCCAAAAAAAGAACCTTGTAATGATGTAAACATTAATTCATATTCATCTTTTGTTAGGTATTCTGTATGCTTATCTTCCTCAAAAGTTGTTAATCCTTCTAACACCTTTTTATCTAATTCTGATAAAATATTTTTATGATCTTTTGCAAAATACCACTGATTCGTTAAAATATCTTTAATATATTCTTGCTTATCACTAGTACTACGAATACTCACAGCAGGAGTTTTCCCTAAAAAATATCCTCCTGTAAATGCTCCAATAATTAACACAATTCCTATTAAAACACTTAAAATAATTGTAATTTTTTTCTTATTTCTACTTCTTTTTTCATCTTCCCAAATATGTTTTTCTACAGTATATGAAATTACATCTTTATCTTCCATGCTCCACCTCCATAATATATATATTTTACCATAATTTCATCAATTTAGTAACTATAAAGTATTGAATCATTTTCAACCAAAATAAAAAAGATTCTAACAATAGAATCTATACTACTTGATATCCAATACTTTCTAGCTTGCTAACAACTTTAGCTCTTACGTCTGCATTCCCTTCAAATTGAACAGTTTTGTTTTCTAATTTCACTTCATACTCTTCTATAATTGACTCAACTGCAGCACTAATTCTTGTAACACATCCTTCACAGTTCATGTTTTTAATTGTAATAATCACTTTGCTCATAATCCACCTGCTTTCTACCATAATATTAGCATAATTAAGACAAAAAATTCAATTTTATCACATTCTTATGATATAATATTTTAAAGAGGTGAGCTTATGTCTACACTAGCAATGCATTATCGTCCTAAAAAACTAGACGATTTAATTGGTCAACAAGACTTAGTAAAAATATTAAAGAAAATGATTCATCAAAATCATTTAATGAGTATGATTTTATATGGAACTCCAGGAAGTGGGAAAACAACAATTGCAAAAATTGTAGCTGAAGAGGCAAATATTAAATATCACTTATTTAATGCTGTAACAGGAAGTAAAAAAGATTTGGATTTCATTTTCAACGAAACAAAATTTTTTGAAAAAATTATTATTATCATTGATGAGATTCATCGATTAAATAAAGATAAGCAAGATTTACTTTTACCTTATGTAGAAAGTGGAAAATTAATTTTAATCGGTGCTACAACTAGTAATCCATTATTTGCGATTAATCCTGCTATTCGTTCTAGAGTACACCTTTTTGAAGTAAAAAAAGCAAATGAACAAGAAATTGAAAAAAGACTAGAATTTATTGTGAAAGACTATTATCCAGATTACCACTTTGATAATGAAGTCTTAAAAAAAGTAGCACAACATGTAAATGGCGATATTCGTTATGCTCTAAATATTATTGAATTACTTTCAATTGAAGATAAAAATATTACACTTGGTACCCTAAATCAGTTTAAACTCATTCCTAATATTGGAATTGATAAAGATGGAGATGGACATTATGATTTAGTAAGTGCATTTCAAAAATCAATTCGAGGTAGCGATGTAAATGCTGCACTCTATTATTTAGCGGCATTAATCCAATCGAATGACTTTGATAGTATTTACCGAAGATTATCTGTTACAGCATATGAAGATATTGGACTTGCTAATCCTAATTTAGTTTCAAGAGTTGCAAATGCACTGGAAATCGTTAAAAATGTGGGATTAAATGAAGGAAGAATTATTTTATCCAATATTGTAATTGAATGTTGTTTATCTCCAAAAAGTAAATCAGCAGAACAAGCGATTGATTCTGCTCTATCTACTTTAAATCAAGTAGGATTAATTATTCCTGAATATTTAAAATTAACACCTGTTTATATCGATCCAAATCAAAAATATGATTACAATAATATTGAATCTTGGCGATAT